>CAKKOZ010000023.1 GCA_919901335.1 Nitrospiria bacterium
GATAGGCAGGAATTGTGATTCGAGGCAGCCGGGCCATGAAACGCTCCTAGTGGAAGCTCCCCCTTAATTTATCGATTGGCTTCAGTTCCATCAAGGAAATTATACTCTGACCCCATTATTACATGCGCTTTTCCTTTTTTGTAGGGGCACGGCGCGCCGTGCCCCTACCGGAACGGATCAATCCCCGTCGTCATCCGCCGCGTCATTGACGGCCGCTGCTTGAACGCCGATCTTTGCCTTCGGCGCCGATGCTTTGGCGACCGGAAGACGGATCTGCATCTTTCCGTTGAGCGGCAGCGCGTCTAAAAGCACCGTCTCGCTTCCGTCGTAATTTCCGAAAGCCGCGCCGATCCGGATCCAGAAACTTTTCCCGCCCCGCTCTACCACCGTAAAGACCTGCCGCACCGCGCGGACTTTTTTCTTTTCGTTTCCTTCATCCATGACGTTCTCCTTTTGTGAATGGTTATGTTCGCCTCTAAACAGGGAGAGTGCAGGATGGATGCCATGGTTTTAATGCGTCAAGGATTCCCATGGCTCGAAACGGCTGAACCGAGATTCAGGTCCTGGCTGCCGAAATGCACGTCTGTTCACGGCTGCACGGTCGAATCTCAGTAGGCCGAAAACCGCCCGCTAAACAGTCATTGAAAATTGTTTAGAAAACGGTTAGAGTAGGAACCATGATTCCACTTCGCGATGACAACCCGGTGCAAACGACGCCCGTAGTGACGGTCGGCATCATTGTCGCCGCCACCTTGGTCTTTTTCTACCAGCTCTCACTGGGCCCACAGGCCGGGCAGCGTTTCGTCTATCAGTTCGGCGCGATTCCGGCCGTTCTCTTCGGACAGGAGTCGCTGCCGCTCGAGGTGGCGGCCGTTCCGGCATCCTTCAGCCTGATCACCAGCATGTTCCTCCACGGCGGGTTCATGCATCTGATCGGAAACATGCTCTACCTATGGATCTTCGGAAACAATATCGAAGACGCGGTGGGCCATGCCCGGTTCATCGGGTTTTATCTGCTCTGCGGAGTGGTCGCCGCGATGAGTCACGCGCTCGTTGATCCCGGTTCGCCTGCGCCGATGATCGGCGCAAGCGGCGCGATCTCGGGGGTACTCGGGGCCTACCTGCTGCTCTATCCACGCGCCCATGTCCTTGTGCTGATCCCTTTGGGATTTTTCACCCGGCTGATGCATATCCCGGCCGGCTTTGTGTTGGGCTTCTGGTTTGTGCTTCAGCTGATCAGCGGCACGGCGACGGTCGGCGGGGGGGGCGGAGGCGTCGCCTGGTTCGCCCATATCGGGGGATTCCTGGCCGGAATGGTTCTGATCGGTTTGTTCAAGCGCCGCTCGGTCCGGTTCTTCAATCCTTCCCCTCATCGGTCCTCGCGGCCCTTTTCAGACGGGTAAGTTCATTGCATTGCAATTTCCGTCCGTTTATAATGCTTTCCGGAGGCAGGATACGATGACCCAGGATCAGGCGATCGTGATGATCGCAAACAGCGAGACGGACTCGAACCTCTACTATGCCACGAAATTTATCGCCCCCGATCCGTTTATCTTCATCCAGATCAACGGACATAAAACGATGGTCATGAGCGATCTGGAATTGGACCGGGCCCGGTCTCAGGCGCGCGTGGACGAGGTGCTGTCCTATTCAAAGATCGAGCTGCGGTTAAAGGAGACGGGCCTGGCCGAGCCCAAAACGATTGACGTGGCGGACGCCTGCTTGAAAGAGCGCGGCGTGAAGCGGCTGCTCGTTCCCGGAGAGTTCGGTTTCCGGCATGCCGAAGCGTTTCTTGCAAAAGGCTACGCTCTGACAACAAAGCCAGATCCCTTCTTCGAGGAGCGGGTCCTAAAATCCCCGGACGAAATCAAGGCAATCACCGAGACCCAGCGCGCGACCGAGGCCGCGGTCGAGGCCGCGATCAATGTGATTCGGGAGTCCACGATAAAAAAAGACGAGCTGCACTGGCGCGACGGCGTCCTGACGGCCGAGGCGATCAAGAAGATCATCAATGTGAAGCTGATGGAGATGGACTGCATCGCACAGCACACGATCGTGGCCTGCGGAATTCAGGGATGCGACCCGCATGACGAAGGCTCCGGACCCCTGCGGCCGAATCAATCGATCGTGATGGATGTCTTCCCCCGCTCCGGCAAGACCCGCTATTATGCCGACATGACGCGGACCGTGGTCAAGGGTCGGGCCCCGGACGTGCTCCGGAAATTGTACGACACGGTCCGACGCGCGCAGGAAGAGGGAATCACCATGGTTAAGGACGGGGTTGAAGGACAGACGATCCATCTTCGAATCATGACGATCTTTGAGCAGTCGGGTTATGAAACCGGGCCGAAGAACGGCCGCATGCAGGGTTTCTTCCACGGCACCGGCCACGGCGTGGGCCTCGACATACACGAGCCGCCCCGGATCAGCAAGGCCCAATGGACCTTGAAGGCGGGCGAGGTCGTGACGGTCGAGCCGGGGCTGTACTATCCGGAAATCGGCGCGGTCCGGATCGAGGATCTGGTCGTGGTGACGAAAACCGGCTGCACGAACCTCACGCGGTCTCCGAAAGTCCTTGAGCTATGACACAAGGCTATACATTTCTGGAAGATCGGGTCATCTCCGACCTGGCCTTCGAGGCGACGGGCGACACGCCGGCCGAGCTGTTCCAGGCAGCGGGCCTCGCCCTCTTTGAAGGGATGGCCGACACCGGACGGATTCAGCCGAGGGTCCGGAAAGAAATCCGTCTGAAACATGCGCAGATCGACCAGCTGCTGTACGACTGGCTGTCGGAGCTGATCTATTTGAAGGACGCGGCGGGGCTTCTGTTCAGGGAGTTCTCGGTTCAACTGGACCAAAACGCCGAATGGAACCTGATCGCCACCGTCCGTGGAGAACCGATTGATCCAAAGCGGCATGCACTCCGTGCCGATGCCAAGGCCGTGACCTACCATCAGTTCGAGGTGGGTCAGACCGAAACGGGCGGATGGAAAGCCCGCGTGGTGGTCGATATATAAGACCTATAAGGCATATACGCCCTATGCAAATCAACAAGATCACAGATTATATCTGGGAGATTCCGCCGAGCGAAAAGGAAGGCATGCTCGTACCGGCGCGGATCTATGCCTCGGAGAAGCTGATGAAGGAGATGGATTCCGGCGTCATCGAGCAGATCACGAACGTGGCCTGTCTTCCGGGGATCCAGAAATACGCGCTTTGCATGCCGGACGGCCATTGGGGCTACGGATTCCCGATCGGCGGTGTGGCGGCCTTCTCATTACAGGACGGCGTCATCTCGCCCGGCGGAATCGGATTCGACATCAATTGCGGAATGCGGCTGATTCGGACCGACCTGACGGCGGCGGACGTCAAACCGCGGTTGAAAGATTTGTTGAACGTCCTGTTCAACAAGGTGCCGGCCGGCGTGGGTGCGAAAGGGTTCGTCAAGATCGAGAGAAAAGAGATGGCCGAGGTGATGACGCGCGGCGTAAACTGGTGCATCAAAAAAGGGTACGGATGGGCGCAGGACTGCGATCGAATTGAAGGGGGCGGCTGCCTTCCGGGCGGCGATCCCTCTCAGGTAAGCTCCCACGCCGTGGAGCGGGGCATCGGCCAGTTGGGCACGCTCGGCTCCGGCAACCATTATATCGAGATCCAGGTGGCCTCGAACGAGAACATCTACGATGAGAAACTGGCCCGGGCGCTCGGAATCTTCGGTCGGGATCAGGTGGTCGTGATGGTCCATTGCGGCTCGCGCGGCTTCGGGCATCAGATCGCAACCGATTATCTTCGTGTTTTTGACTCGGCCATGAAGAAATACGGCATCACGGTGCGCGACCGGCAGCTGGGCTGCGCCCCCTTTCGTTCGCCGGAAGGGCAGGCCTACTACAGCGCGATGGCCTGCGCCGCGAACATGGCCTTCGCGAATCGGCAGGTCATCACGCACCGGATCCGCGAGGCCTTCAGCCAGGTCTTCAACGAGGATGCCGAGCGGTTGGGACTGGAGACGATCTACGACGTGGCGCATAACGTGGCCAAGATCGAGACCTACGAGATCAATGGAAAACCAACGGAGCTTCTCGTCCACCGCAAGGGTTCGACGCGAAGCTTCGGACCCGGCCGGACCGAAGTCCCGACGCTCTACCGCGATTGGGGCCAGCCGGTGATCGTGGGCGGCTCGATGGAAACCGGGTCCTACCTCTGCATCGGCACACAGAAGGCAGAGACCGAGACCTTCGGCTCGACGATGCACGGCGCGGGTCGGACGATGTCCCGCACCGCGGCCAGGCGGATGGTTCGTGGAAACGACCTGCAGCGGAGGATGGAAGAGCACGGGATCCTCGTGAAGGCCGTCTCGATGTCCGGTCTGGCCGAAGAAGCCGGCACGGCCTATAAGAATATTTCAGAGGTGGTGGACACGATGGACGCCGTTGGAGTCTCGAAAAAAGTCGTCCAGTTGAAGCCGATCGGAAATATCAAGGGATAGGACTGCACGAATGCGCGTCACGCTCCATATCCAAAAATATAATCCTGAAATCGACTCGAAACCTCACGAGGAACCGTACCGTCTCGACGTCGGCCGGGGCACCACGGTGCTCGAGGCGCTGATGCGCCTGAAGAACGACGCGGACGGAACGCTCACCTTCCGGTACGCCTGCCGCAGCGCGATCTGCGGCTCCTGCGCGATGGAAATCAACGGGACCGAAAAGTTGGCCTGCAAAACACAGATCCGGCCCGAGCTGGAGCGGCACGGCGAAATCCGGATCGGCCCGCTGAAAAATCTGCCGCTGATCAAGGACCTGGTGGTCGCGATGCAGCCTTTCTGGGAAAAGGTCCAGTCGATCCGGCCGTGGCTTGAGCCCCTGCCGCATGAGCAGGTGGATGCGGCGCGGATGCGCGACGCCTACAAGGCCTTCAACAACGTCGAAGCCTGCATCATGTGCGGGGCCTGCGTCGCGGCCTGCACCGTTTACGAAGTCGAAAAAGGGTTCGCCGGGCCGGCCGCGCTGGCGAAGGCCTACCGGTTCGTGGCCGACCCACGCGAGGCGGCCGTGACGGAACGGCTTGACCGATTACAGGGAGACGGCGGGATATGGGACTGCACCCGGTGCAACTACTGCGTCGAGGTCTGCCCCAAGGACGTCAAACCGATGGAGGCGATCATCCTTCTGCGGCGGGCATCCATTGAATCCGGTCTGACCGAGACACTGGGTTCGCGTCACATCACCCGCTTCGTCGATATCATACGGCATGAAGGCCGGCTGAATGAAGGACTCATGCCGATGAAAGTGATCGGGTTCCGTATCAAGGATTTGTTGCGCATCCTTCCGTTGGGGATCAAAATGTTTCTGAAGGGAAAAGTCCCGTTTCCATTTAAACTGAGACCGGCGATTCCGGGAATCAAACAGGTCCGCGCCATTTTCGCAGCCCGCAACCCTGAGAAGAAAAAGACCGGATGAAATACGCACTCTACACTGGCTGCGCCGCGAAGGGGGCCTGTCCGGAACTGTACCAGTCCACGATGTTGGTTGCGAAGCGGCTCGGAATCGAGGTGGTCGAGATGCTGAACGCCGCCTGCTGCGGCGCGGGTGTGATTACGGAGGTCGATCCCGATCTGGCCCTCGCGATTAATGCGCGGACCTTTGCACAGGCCGAGGCGCTCGGACTGAACATCATGACGATCTGCGGGACCTGCCAGGGCGTCATGGGCATGGCCAATCACCGGCTCAAGACGGAAGAGGGCCTGCTCGACCGGATCAACGCACTGCTTAAGCCGGAGGGCGTGAAATACAACGGCCGCGTCGAGGTGAAACACCTTCTCTGGATCATCGTCGGAGAGATCGGCGTCGAGACGCTGCAGCGTTATGTCACCCGGCCGCTTTCGAATCTACGCATCGCGCCGTTTTACGGCTGCTATATTCTTCGCCCGTCCAAATATCTCGGTTTTGACGATCCGGAGAACCCGGTCTCGCTTGAAAAAGTGATCTCGGCCTTGAGCGCCCATCCGGTCGATTACGAGGGAAAGACGAAGTGCTGCGGTTTTCCCCTCGTGCTGGAAAAGGAGCCGATCGCAATCGGGATGGTCGGCGCGAATCTGAAAGAGGCAAAGGATGAAGGGGCCGATGCGCTGGTCACCCCGTGTCCGCTCTGTCACATGAACCTGGACATCTATCAGGAACGGGCCGAGAAAAAGATCGGCGAAAAACTGGCCCTTCCGATCTTCCATCTCCCTCAGTTGATCGGATTGGCGATGGGCTTTACACCCAAGCAGCTCGGACTGTCGCGCCACCTGGTCTCGACCGAGACGGTGGTTGAAAAGATTCAATTGAAGGTGTAGGGGCAATCATGACCGAGCCTCGACCCGACTGCGCCGTGGCGCATTATCACGAGATCGCCCTGAAAGGCGGCAACCGGCCGATGTTCATCCGGCGGCTGACGGACAATCTTCGAAAGGCCGTGCAGGGCTTGGGTAAGATCCGGATCCTATCCCCCCGCGGACGGATTCTTTTATATCTAAACGAAGAAACACCCTGGCCAATCTTAAGCGAGCGGTTAAGCGGGATTTTCGGCATTGCCAATTTTTCAGCCGCCTACCGCTGTCCCACGGAACCGGAAGCGATCGAGGCTTTGGTCAACCGGCTTCTCGATTCGAAAACATTTAAAACGTTTCGAATCTCGGCACGGCGGGGCGATAAAGCCTATCCTCTCACCTCGATGGAATTGAACATCCGGCTGGGCCGTCACGTTCAAGAGAAGACAAGGGCCCGCGTCGATCTGGAACAGCCGGAACTCACCATCCATGTGGAAATTCTACAGCGCGAGGCACTGGTCTATTTTGAAAAACTGGGCGGTCCGGGCGGGCTGCCCGTGGGCGTCAGCGGTCATGTGTTAAGCCTGATCTCGGGCGGGATCGATTCGCCGGTGGCATCCTACCTCATGATGAAGCGGGGTTGCACCATCGGCTTTCTTCATTTTCACGGCTATCCTCATTTAACGAAGGCCTCGCTGGAAAAAGCGGAAGAGCTGGTCCAGCACCTGACCCGGCATCAATTCGAGTCACGCCTCTACGCCGTGGCTTTCGGCGAGGTCCAACGGCTGATCGTTCTGAACGTTCCGCCGCCCCTTCGCGTCGTTTTGTACCGGCGATTCATGCTGCGAATCGCCGAAGAGATCGCCCATCGGGAACGGGCCAAGGCCATCATCACGGGTGAGAATCTGGGACAGGTCGCCTCTCAGACGCTGGACAACCTGACCGTCATCCAAGAGGCGGCCCGCCTTCCGATCCTCCGGCCGCTCATCGGATTCGACAAGGACGAAATCATCGAGACGGCCAAGGCGATCGGGACCTATCCCGTCTCGATTCAACCGGACCAGGACTGCTGCCGACTCTTCATACCGCCGCACCCGTCCGTCGCGGCCCAATTGAATGACATCGAAAAAGCGGAGCGAAATCTGGACGTTTCAGGTCTTGTCAAAATGGGACTGGAGACGGTGGAGCGGATGGCGTTTACGTTTCCTTAAACCACCGTGCGGTTCGATTTGTAAACTTGCTTCTGTTGATCGGAGGAGGGCCCATGAACCGATTCGTCATCATCACGGCCGCGGGGCCTGACCGGCCCGGCATCGTTGCCGGGATCACGCGCGTTCTCTACAAAACAGGCTGCAATATCGAAGATACGAGCATGACCCTTCTCCGGGGCGAGTTCGCGATGATGCTGATCGTGAAACTGCCCCAGCGGTTGAAAGTACAGGATCTCGAACACCACTTTAAGGCCGTCAAGAAATCCCTCGGCCTTGCGCTCCTGATGAAACCGCTTTCGGTGAAGGAAGCCCGACGGAATAAAAAGCCGGCGGGCCATCCGTTTATCCTCTCAGTCTACGGCTCCGATCACCCCGGCATCGTCTACCGCGTGACCCGCCTGCTGACCTCTCGTGCGATCAATGTCACGGACATGAACACCCGCGTGATCGGCCCGGTGAGAAAACCGATCTATGTCATGGTTCTGGAAGTGGAGATCCCGGAAAAAGTCAGGATCGAAGGCCTGAAGACCGCGCTTCGAACACTACAGAAGGCGGTGAAGGTGGACATGGCCCTTCACCCAGTGGAATCGGCTCAGTTCTGAGATGGCCGTTCAAAAAATAATTCAATATCCCCATCCGATTCTGAAAAGCCGTTCCGAGACGGTTCAGACGATTGATGAACGAGTCGTCCGGATCATAAAAAATCTTCTCGACACCCTGACGGCCTCGCCCGGCGTCGCCATCGCCGCGCCGCAGATCGGCGAGGCGGATCGGATTATTATCTGTGATGTTTCCGGAAAGATCAAAGAAAAAAATCACGGGCGGATCATCCTAGTGAACCCCCTGATTCGCCATCGGGAAGGAAAGAAAATTTTTCGGGAAGGCTGCCTGAGCGTGCCGGACTATACTGGAAATGTGAGTCGTGCGGACAAGGTCTGGGTGGAAGGCCTGGATCAGGAAGGGCGGCCGATCCGCCTGATCGCAGAAGGCTTTGAGGCCCTCGCCCTCCAACATGAGATCGATCACATGGACGGCATTCTATTTCTGGATCGGATCGCCTCGCTCAGCACGGATATCTTCAGGCGTAAAACCTATTAACGGAGAAGAACAGCGGTGTCCAACACGGATCCCATGATTGAGGTCGCCGCCGGTGTCATGATTCGGGATGGGCGCTATCTGATCACGCAACGGCTTGAAACCTCCCCTCACGGCGGCCTGTGGGAATTTCCGGGAGGCAAGCGCCATCCGGAGGAGTCACTGCGGGATTGTCTCCGCCGCGAGTTAAAAGAGGAGTTGGATATTACGGTGCAGGTGGGCGAGGAGTTGAGGGTGATCCGGCACGACTATCCGGACGCCGCCGTAAAGCTGCATTTCTACCGCTGCACGATTCTGGACGGGACCCCGCGGGCGCTGGGAAATCAGGCCTATCGTTGGGTTTCCCGTTCCGAGCTGTCGGAGTTCGCCTTTCCCGAGGCCAATCGGTCCTTCATTCGGGAATTACAAGATCATCCCTGAACGGGCGATTTGACATTTTAATTATGGCGATCTAAAATGGGGCCTCTATCCAACAGCGGAGTAACCATGAAGCGCCCCTTGGCGGTAATGATGAGCCGGACCGTACGAACGATTCAGACGGAGGCAACGCTTCTGGAAGCGGCCGCCCTGATGCGGGAGCTGCGCGTCGGCGCACTGATGGTCGAAGAGGAGGGCCGCCTCGTCGGGATCGTCAGCGAAACCGATCTGGTTCGAAAGGGAATCGCCGAAGGCCGGGATGTCCGCCAGGACAAGATCCGGGCCATCATGAGCAGCCCGATCATCACGATTGACATTGACCGGCCGGCCGGCGACGCCAGCGATCTGATGAGCGAGAAAGGCATCCGGCATCTGGCCGTGACGGACGGCGGGAAGATCGTGGGCGTTATATCGGTGCGGGACCTTCTCCGTTATTATAAAAACTGGGGCGCGTTTTAATTTTTCAGTAAGTCTTTAGATCGATAAAAAAAAGGCCCCGTGTTGCGGGGCCTTTTTTTTAGAATGGCTCTTGGATCCCCGGTTTAGGCGCCTGCGAACTTGCCCGCCATGGGACCGGACCGCACCTTGGCCCAGATCTTGGCCGAGTCAATCTCCTTGCCCGGATTGATCTTCCTCGCCTTTTCGAGAAGCACTTCCTTCGATTCCGGCCATGCGGGATCCGCGATGCAGCACTCGTCCACCGGACAGACCGCGGCGCATTGAGGCTCGTCGAAATGGCCGACGCATTCGGTGCAACGATCATACGAGATCACGTAAATCCCGTCGCCCACCGCGATGCCTTCCGTCACATTGCACTCTTTGGCTTCCGAAGCGCTCCGAGTCTCAAAGATCGCCTCGTTGGGACATTCGGGCAGACAGGCGCCGCAGTTGATGCAGTTATCTGCGATCAGTAATGACATAGGCTTTCCCCCTTCTTAAATGGTTGGCGCGTTTTGTCGATCCGTTTCATCCGCAGATTAGAGCCCCATCGCTTCATCATGGAGGTTTATTCTAACGCACCGATTTCAACCTAGTCAATATAAAATTTA
>CAKKOZ010000024.1 GCA_919901335.1 Nitrospiria bacterium
ATGATGATGAACGCAATCGGCGGACATGACTCGTACGACTCCACCTCGGCCGAGATCCCGGTACCGGATTATGCCCGAGCATTGGATCGGAATTTGGCGGGACTGCGGATCGGGATTCCAAGAGAATATTTCATCGACGGAACGGACGCGGAAGTGCTGCATGCGGTCAGGGAGGCGATTCGGGCGATGGAAAAACTCGGGGCCAAGACCCGCGAGGTTCTACTGCCGCATACGGAATACGCCGTGGCGACCTATTATATTCTGGCGACGGCCGAGGCCGGCTCCAATCTTGCCCGCTATGACGGCGTGAAGTACGGCCACCGGACGCGACCGACAAAGGATCTTCTGGAGATGTACATGAAGACCCGGCAGGCCGGTTTTGGTCCCGAGGTCAAACGCCGGATCATGCTCGGAACCTACGCGCTATCGTCCGGCTATTATGACGCCTATTACCGAAAGGCGCAATGCGTGAGGACCCTGATCAAAGGGGATTTCGACGAGGCCTTCAAGCAGGTGGATGTGATACTGACGCCGACCGCCCCGACGGCCGCTTTTAAAATCGGCGAGAAGACACAGGACCCGCTCCAGATGTATCTCTCGGACATCTTCACGATCTCGGTGAACATCGCCGGTATCCCGGCGCTCGCGCTGCCGTGCGGTTTCACCAAGACGGGGCTGCCGATCGGTTTGCAGATCATGGGCCGTCCTTTTGCGGAAGAGACCGTCCTCCACGCGGGCTACGCCTTTGAGCAGGCAACGGAGTGGCATAAGAGAAAGCCCGATCTTTAATTTGAAATTTGAGATTTGAAATGGAGTGAGTCGGATGCCCTCGGTCGAAACAAAACAGGATGTCAAATATGAGACCGTGATCGGTCTGGAGGTTCACGCGCAGCTTAAGACGGCCTCCAAGATCTTCTGCGGCTGCAGCACAACGTTCGGGGCGGGACCCAACTCGCAGACCTGCCCGATCTGCCTGGGGCTGCCGGGCGTGCTGCCGGTCTTAAACCGCCGCGTGCTGGAAATGGCGGTCAAGACCGGGCTGGCGCTGCACTGCAAGATTTCCCCCAACAGCCGGTTCGCACGAAAAAATTATTTCTACCCCGATCTTCCGAAGGGATACCAAATTTCGCAGTATGAACTGCCGCTGTGCGAGAATGGTTATCTGGAGGTGGCCGTGGACGGCCGGATCAAACGGATCGGGATCCGTCGGGCCCATATGGAGGAGGACGCCGGGAAGAACCTCCACGAGGGATTGGAAGCCGCCAGCCATGTGGATTTGAACCGTGCCGGCGTCCCGCTGCTTGAAATCGTGACCGAGCCGGACATCCGGTCGATCGATGAGGCGGTGACCTATCTGAAAACGCTCCGGGACATCCTGGTTTACCTCGACGTCTGCGACGGCAACATGGAAGAGGGAAGCCTCCGGTGCGAGCCGAACCTGTCGCTGAGGCCGGTCGGCCAGAAGGAATTCGGCACGCGCGTCGAGTTGAAGAACATCAATTCGTTCCGGTTCGTACAGAAAGCGATGGAGTACGAGCTCCGGCGGCAGGAAAAGGTCCTCCGCGAGGGCGGTCGGGTGGTGCAGGAAACCCGGCTTTGGAATACCGAAAAAGAGATTACGGTCGTGATGCGGAGCAAGGAGGAGGCGCATGACTACCGCTATTTTCCCGAGCCGGATCTGGTTCCACTGATGATCCCGGCGGATCGGGTCGAAGAGATCCGGAAAACGCTGCCGGAGCTTCCGGACGCGAAACGCGAACGGTTTGCCCGCGAGTACGGCATCCCGGTCTACGATGCCGAGGTGCTTACGATCTCCAAAGACCTGGCGCATTATTTTGAGGCTTGCGTTGCGGTTTATCCTCAACCGAAGACGGTCAGCAACTGGATCATGACCGAGCTGCTTCGGGAATTAAACAACAGCGGGCGGGAGATCGCCGATTGCCCGATTCCGCCGGAACGGTTCGCGGGGCTGCTCAAATTGATTGATGACGGGACGATCAGCGGGAAAATCGCCAAAATGGTCTTCGAGGAGATGGTCCGGACCGGCCGTTCCCCTGAAGAGATCGTGAAGGAAAAGGGCCTGGTCCAGATCAGCGATGCGGGGGCGATCGAGGTCTTGATCGATGACGTGCTTGCCGCCCATCCGAATGAGCGTGAGTCTTACCGACAGGGGAAGTCCCAGCTCCTCGGGTTTTTTGTAGGACAGGTGATGAAGCGGTCGCAGGGAAAGGCTAATCCCGGGAAGGTGAATGAACGGCTGAAGACGAAACTGGACGAGGAGAAAAGATGAGCGAAATTATTTCTGTTTATGCGAGAGAGATTCTCGATTCGCGTGGGAACCCGACGGTGGAGGCCGACGTCTTTCTGGAAAACGGGATCATGGGCCGCGCCGCCGTGCCTTCGGGCGCGTCCACGGGCCAGCAGGAGGCAGTGGAGCTTCGCGACAAGGACCCACGGCGCTATCTGGGAAAAGGAGTGACCAAAGCCGTCCGGAACGTGAATGAGGCGATCGGGCCGCATCTGATCGGAATGGATGTCCGAGAGCAAGCGCTGATTGATCGGATGATGATCGAACTGGATGGGACGCGGAATAAGAGCAAGCTCGGCGCTAACGCAATTTTGGCTGTCTCACTGGCCACGGTGAAGGCCGCGGCAGAGAATGCGGGCCTCCCCCTCTACCGGTATCTGGGAGGCGTCCATGCATGCGAGCTGCCCGTGCCGCTGATGAATGTGATCAACGGCGGCGCCCATGCCGACAATAATCTGGACTTTCAGGAGATCATGATCCTGCCGGCAGGACCGGCCCGGTTTTCGGACGCGGTCCGGATGGGGGCCGAGATCTATCATCACCTGAAAGAGGTTCTGAGAAAAAAGGGGCTCCGCAGCACGGTCGGCGATGAAGGCGGTTTCGCACCGATGCTAAGCAACAATGAAGAGGCGCTGCAGCTGGTGATGAAGGGGATTGACGAGGCGGGATACAAACCCGGAAAAGACGTATGGCTGGCGATCGACGCCGCGGCCAGCCAGTTCTATGAGAGAGGGAAATACATTCTTCAGGCGGATCGAAAACGCGCCCGGTCGTCCGAAGAAATGGTCGCCTATTACGAAACGCTGATTGATCGTTTCCCGATTGTATCGCTCGAGGACGGACTGGCCGAGAACGACTGGAAGGGATGGCAGGTATTGACGGAGAAACTGGGCCGTCGGCTTCAGTTGGTCGGCGACGACATCTTTGTGACCCACCCGGAGATTCTTAAAAAAGGGATCGCGGACCGGGTGGGAAACTCTATCCTGATCAAGTTGAACCAGATCGGCACACTGACCGAGACGATTGAAACGGTTGAGCTGGCCAAGCGGTCCGGATACACGACGATCATCTCTCACCGATCCGGCGAGACGGAAGACACCACAATCGCCGATCTGGCGGTCGGATGCGGCTCCGGCCAGATCAAAACCGGTCCGGTCTGTCGCACCGACCGGGTGGCCAAGTTCAATCAATTGTTGCGGATCGCCGAAGAGTTGGGAGAAACGGCCGTTTTCCGGGGGCGGCAGTTGTTTTCTCACCTCGCCCGCGGCCGCTGATATCAATCGGGAGTTGCTTGCATGGCTCGTTGGAATCGAAGCAGCGAAACGGTCGAGCGGCACCGGAAACTCCGTCGCCGTATTGTCTGGGGGGTCGGGGCGGTCGTCTCGTTCTACCTGCTGGTTCCTTTGATCGTGGGCGATATGGGCCTGGTCAAATATTTCGAGATGAGAAGAACGCATCATCAGTTGCAACAGGAGATTCAACGGGTGTCGGACGAAAACAAAGAGATCGAAGACGAGATCCATGCGCTGCGGTCCGACCCGGTCAAGATCGAACAGCTGGCGCGGGAGAGGCTGGGACTGGTTCGACCCGGGGAGACGGTGTATCAATTCGAGCCGGCCTCTCCGGATGTCTCGTCGTTGAATTCAAAGGAACCTCCGTCACCGTGACCGCTCCATGAACCCATCCGCTTTCCATTCCGGTTTTGTCTCGATCATCGGCCGTCCCAACGTCGGGAAGTCGACCCTTCTCAATCAGATCCTTCAAGAGAAGATCGCGATCATCTCGGACAAACCCCAGACGACGCGTAACCGTATTCTGGGGGTCAAACATCTTCCCCAGGCCCAGATCGTTTTTCTGGATACGCCCGGAATCCACAAACCCAAATACAAGTTCAACCAGCGAATGGTGAAAGCCGCGCTGGGGACGTTGGAGGAAGTGGATCTGGTCTTCTTTCTGGTCGAAGCGACCGATGCCGTCTCGTCCGTCCTGCCCGCCTCTCCACGAGGCAGGTACGGACCGTCGGCCGGGGGCGGGGATCAGTTCATTATGGAGCGGTTGAAAGAGTTGGAGACCCCGGTCTTTCTTATCCTGAACAAGATGGACATGATCAAGAGGGAAAAGACGATCCCGCTGGTCAATGACTACATGCGACAATTTAAGTTTGCCGAGGTCGTTCCGATCTCGGCCCTGACCGGCGACAACGTGGATCGCCTGATCGAGGTGGCCGTGGGCTATCTTCCGGAAGGCGAGCCGTTTTTTCCTTCGGATATCGTAACGGACCAGCCGGTTCGGTTTATGGCGGCCGAGATCGTTCGGGAAAAGATCCTCCATCACACCCGGGAGGAGATTCCGTACTCGGTTGCGGTCGTGATTGAAGAATTCGAGGAGGAACCGGAACGGCCCGTTCATATCCGCGCGCTGATCCTGGTAGACCGGGATTCGCAAAAGGGGATCTTGATTGGGAAGAAGGGGGAAATGTTGAAGACGATCGGAACCGAGGCCCGTCTGGAGTTGGAAGCGTTGCTTGGGACCAAGGTGTTTTTGGAACTGTGGGTTAGGGTCCAAAAGGACTGGCGGCAGGATGAAAACGTGCTTAAGGAGTTGGGATATTAATGTCTTTATTTGAAACAGAGGCCATTGTTCTAAGGACGATGCGATTGGGAGAGGCGGACAAGCTGGTGACGCTCTTAACCGTAAAAAGAGGGAAGGTTAAGGCCGTGGCAAAAGGCGCCCGGCGTCCGCGCAGCCGCTTCGGGGCGGCTCTCGAACCGTTCACACATTGCAACGCGATCCTGTTTGAAAAAAAGCCGACGGTGCTGATGCGGATGAATGAGGCCGACATCCTGCACCCCTTTTTAAAGATCCGTGACGATCTGGAGCGGATCGGAACGGCCTCGCGAATGGCGCAGATCGTCTCGGCTCTTCTTCCGGAAGGGGAGGCCAATCCAAAAATATTCTCGCTGCTTCGGGCCGGTTTGAGCGAGGTCGAACGGAGCGCTCATCTCGAGTGGCTGGTCCGTGTCTTTGAAATCCGCTGTTTAAAGCATACAGGCTATCAGGCTCGACTGGACCGCTGTTTGAACTGTCACGGCGAAATCGATTCGAAGCCGGTTTACTTTTCACCGAAAGCCGGCGGGACCCTGTGCAGTTCCTGTGCGCGGACGTTCAGCGATCCCCTGGAGCCCGTCTCGCCCGGAACGATCGCCATGATGCGTTTTGCAGCCCGGATGAACTGGGCCGGGCTGTTCCGTTTGAAAGCGACGCCCAAGATGCTCCAAGAAGTCAAAAACGTCATGGACGTACACCTCACCTTCATCCTCGGAAGACCGATTTGAGGGATGTTGTTGAAGAGCCTTTGCTGATTTTACAGGAAACGTGTTAAGTCGAAAAGATCGGACTGGTGGAGTTCATACTCGTGAGTTCGTAAGGGTTTAAAATATGAATTTCAAAGATAAAGAGATAACGACGCTCGGAGGCGGATGTTTCTGGTGCCTGGAGGCTGCGTTCGCGGAGCTGAAGGGGGTGGAGAGGGTCGAGTCCGGTTATTCCGGCGGTCCGTCGCCTAACCCGACCTATCGCCAAGTCTGTGCGGGAACCACAGGGCATGCCGAGGTGGTTCAGGTAACATTCGATCCGCAGGGTATCTTATTTAAGGAGATTCTTGAAGTATTATTTGCCATTCATGATCCGACAAGCCTGAATAGCCAGGGAGCCGATGTCGGTAGCCAGTACCGTTCTGCGGTCTTCTACCACATGCCGGAGCAGAAGACGATTGCGGATCAGGTAATCAAGGAAATCAACGCGGCGGAAATTTGGGATGCGCCCATCGTAACGGAGGTCGCTCCGTTCAAGGCGTTTTACCTTGCCGAGGATTATCATCAGGAGTACTACAAGAATAATCCTGAACAAATGTACTGCCAGAGGGTGATCGCGCCGAAGGTGGCAAAGTTTCGGAAACAGTTTATGGCGAAGCTCAAGAAGTAGGTGGGTCGGCCTATGCGAGTTCGAGCATTCTATCGAGGGCAACTTTGGCCCAGTATCGGTCCGCCTCCGGCACGATAATCTGATTAACGATCGTTCCGGACTCGATCCGTTCCAGTGACCAGAGAAGATGCGGCGCATCGATCCGGAACATCGTCGAGCACATGCAGACCATTGGCGAAAGGAAAAAGACTTCCTTGTCGGGATTGTCGCGTTTAAGCCGGTTGACGAGATTCAGCTCGGTCCCGACAGCCCACCGTGTGCCGGCTGGCGCGGCCGTGACGGTGCGGATGATGTATTCCGTCGACCCGATCAAATCCGATCTATCCGCCACTTCCATGGAACATTCGGGATGGACAATGACCTTGATGTCCGGGTACTGTTTCCTGAAACAGTCCACATGCTGCGGCTGGAACATCTGGTGTACGCTGCAGAACCCATGCCAGAGAAAGACCCGTGTTTTTCGGACGGCTTCGGGACTGTTTCCGCCGTTTGGTTTCGCCGGATCCCAGAGGGTCATTTCGTCAAGGGGAATGCCCATCCGCTTGCAAGTGTTGCGGCCGAGGTGCTGGTCCGGAAAAAACAGGATCTTCTCGCGCCGCTCGAAGGCCCATCGGATGATCTTTTCGGCATTGGTCGAGGTGCAGACCAGTCCGCCGCGCTCACCGCAAAAGGCCTTGAGATCGGCCCCGGAGTTGATGTAGGTGATCGGGGTGAGCGTGTCTTCCGGAATGAGACGGGTGATCTCCTCCCAAGCAGTCTCGACCGTTTCGATATCGGCCATGTCAGCCATTGAGCAACCCGCAGCCAAGTCCGGAAGAATGACTTTTTGCTCCGGGGTGGTCAAAATATCGGCCGTTTCGGCCATAAACTTGACGCCGCAGAAGACGATGTACTCCCGGTCTCTCTGCTGTGCGGCATATTGGGAAAGCTTCAATGAATCACCGGTGTAGTCGGCAAACTTATAGACCTCATCGCGCTGATAATTATGTCCCAAAATCAACAGCCGGTCGGACAGCCTTGCTTTAATCCCCGCAATCCGCTCATCCCGGATTTCATGGGAAAGCTGATAACAATCCGCCAGATTGGGTTCCGAAATTTTTACGCCGAAAGCCGTATCCATTTATTTACAACCTCACAATAAAAAAAACAGAGAGATCTAATTATAAAATGAAGAGGCCGGTTAAATCAAGGGATAAATAGGGTTGTGCCGATATGAAAAGGTTTTCCCCTGTGCTTGTGCCCGTTATCCGTTTATGTTAAGATATTTTCATGGCAAATATGAAGGAAAAGACCGTCTCTGAATCCGCGGCCGACGCGGTCCAGGTTGTTCTCCCGAATGACACCAATCCGCTGGACAACGTCCTGGGGGGCAGGGTGATGCATTGGATCGATATGATCGCAGCCGTGGTTGCGTTCCGACACAGTAAACGGCCGGTTGTAACGGCTTCGATGGAGCGGCTCGAATTTCATTCTCCGATCCGATTGGGCCAAATCGCGATCTTGAAGGCGGCGCTGAACCATGTGGGTCGAACCTCCATGGAGGTTGGAGTGGAGGTTTACGCCGAAGATCCCATGAGCGGCAAGCGGCATCACACAAGCAGCGCCATTCTGACCTATGTCGCCCTTGATGATTTTGGAAAACCAACTCCGGTCCCCCCGTTGCTTGCTGAAAAAGTGGAGGAAAAGCGCCGTTACCAAGAAGGTGAAAAACGGTATCAGGAGAGAAAGCAGCGCCGGTCGGCTTCTCAGCAGAAGGATTGATCATGGGGAAACGCTACAGCCTCGAACAAGGCAATTTTGATGATCATATCATGAACCTGATCCAGGTGTGCGGTGGTTCTCCAAACGCCGATCTGATCAAAGAGATCATTATCACCGCCCTGAAGTTGGTGGAAGAACCGGCCGCACGGGTGGACGTCAAGATTCTTAACGCGGCATTGAAGGAGTTGCGCTTTGCCTTCAAGCTCTTCACCGGCTACCGGCACATCCGGAAGGTGACCGTTTTCGGTTCGGCTCGAACCGCCGAGACCGATCCGGGTTACAAACAGGCGGCCAGTTTCGCACGAAAGATCGTTCGTCACGGTTACATGGTGATTACCGGCGCAGGGGACGGCATCATGAAAGGGGCGCAGGAAGGGGCCGGTCGAAAGATGAGTTTCGGCGTTAACATCCAACTTCCGTTTGAGCAGCTGCCGAATATCTATATCGAGAACGACCCCAAGCTGGTCACGTTTAAATATTTTTTCACCCGGAAGCTGATCTTTGTCAAGGAAACGGACGCCATCGCCCTCTTCCCGGGTGGTTTCGGAACTCTGGATGAGATGTTTGAATCCTTGACTCTGCTCCAGACCGGAAAGAGCGATATTATGCCGATTGTTCTGATTGATGTTCCCGGAGGCACGTATTGGTTGGAGTGGCGCCGTTATCTTGAAAAATACCTTATGAAACGCGGCCTGATTTCATCGGAGGACATGCATTTCTTCAAGATGACGGATAATGTCGATGTCGCGGTTCGAGAGGTGACGGGCTTTTATCGGAATTTTCATTCCTCCCGATATCTGGGCGATCAACTCGTGATCCGTCTTCAACGACCGATTTCAGATGTGTTATTGGGAAAGCTGAACGACGGTTTCAAGGATATCGTAACCCAGGGGCGCATCGATCGCGCAGCCGCTTTTCGAGAAGAATCCGATGAGCCGGATCTGATCCATCTTCCTCGACTCAAACTTCGGTTTAATCGGAAAAACTTCGGCCGACTTCGACAATTAATCGATGCACTGAATGCGGAATAAAAGGGAACAGGCCCCTAAATATCAGTTGGATAAAACAGGACATTGGATCCCTCGATTTATTTTTGAGGAGCGGCAATGATCATTGTTGCGAGCCGGATGCCGGTGATGAAGGGGATGGAACGAGAGTTTGAACGGCAGTTTCTTGGCCGGCCCAAGCTGGTGGATATGATGCCGGGTTTCATACGAAATGAGTTTTTAAAACCGCTGAACAACGATTGTTATGTCGTGTTAAGTTATTGGGAAAGTCGCGAAGAGTTTGAGGCCTGGATGAAAAGCGAGGCCTATCAGAAAAGCCAGGCGCGCAAAACAAATCGGGATCTTCTCTCGGGCCCGGTTCAGCTCGACCTTCATGAGGTCATCGGCATATCGGAACGCGTACGGGAAATGTAAGCGTTGTTCAATCGGGGACGGTGATATGACGAAAGCCTCGGCAGAAAAGGAACCGGCACTGTTTCTCCATCAAGTGGAACTCGGGCCGATGCGGAATTTCGTTTATTTGATCGGTTGCGAGAAAACGCGGGAGGCGGCCGTTGTGGATCCGGCCTGGGATGTTCCGGCCATTTTGAAGATTGCCAAGGACCATCACGTGCAAATCAAGACGATCTTATTGACGCATACCCATTTCGACCACATCAACGGGGTTGAAGAACTCCTCAAACAAACGGATGCGCGTGTCTTTGTCCATAAAAAAGAAGAGGCCGCGCTCCGCTACGGGGGAGGTAATATCAAGAAGATCGAAAGCGGGGATGCGGTAAAGGTCGGCGATCTGAACATCACCTTTATCCATACCCCCGGTCACACGCCGGGCTCGCAGTGTTTCTACGTCGGGGATCGTTTGATCACGGGAGATACGCTCTTCATCAACGGCTGCGGTCGCTGCGACCTTCCGGGTGGAGATCCCGATGAAATGTATCACAGCCTCACCGGAACATTGAAACGTTTGGAGGATCATACCAAAGTCTATCCGGGACATCATTATGGCGACGTGCCGGTCTCGACGCTCGGCGATGAAAAGCGACGGAACCCATTTCTGATGAGCGGCTCTGTCGAGGCCTTTCTTCGGCTGACGATGGGACGCTAAAGGAGTGAGCTTTGCCGAGCCATGAAGTGGCGCTTGCCTATAAACGGCTGACCGAAGACTATGATCGCATTATCGAACGGCAACCGTTTTTTATTAATGCCTATGCCCTGTACGATAAATTGCTGCATCAGATCCTGGATGGCCGCCGATATGACGGGATCCTGGATGTCGGATGCGGCAACGCGGCCCAGACGGTCCGGCTCGCCCGCCATGGCGGGGAGGTCATCGGCGTGGATATCGCCGAGGACCTTTTGTCCGTTGCAAGAGAGCGTTGCCGTCTTTTTCCAAACGTCCGGTTCCTAAAGGAGGATGCGCGTAAACTGCCGTTTCCGGATCGTAGCTTCGATTGCATTCTATCGTACGGGGACGTCTTGAGCCATATTACGGACGGATACGATCAGGCCTTGTCCGAAATCAGCCGTGTTTCTAAAGCCGGTGCGCTGATCTCATTCGAAGTGGACAATAAATGGAATGCCGGCGTCTTTTACAAGCCGGGCGAATTCTGGGATGCGATCCGAACACCTGGAAAAGGCCATGATACAAGAGAATGGGAGGGGATGCGCTTCAAAACCTTCACGCATCGTGAACTGGCCGGCCTCTTAAAGAAGCACGGTTTTTGGATCACCGGTTATCACGGCCACAATATTCTCGCCTCATTGATCCCGGATCGTTATGTCTTGGAGCAGAATCGGAGGACCTTCTGGGGGCGGTTGGCTCTGGTCCTTGGAAAGATCGACCTGAGGGTTTCAGGCCTCTTCCCCTTTAATCGTCTCGGTTTTAATATCATGGTGATCGCCCGAAAGCGGTGATCGTGATCGAATCAGGGAAACTTTTCGGATCTAACTGATAACGCAAGGAGCCAGGCGATGGATTTTCTGAACATGCTTGTGAATAAAAATGTCGAATCGATCGACCACAATTCCACACTCAAAGCCGCGGCGCAAAGGATGCGGGATCGGGAAATCGGCTCGCTGATCGTGACGAAAGACGGAAAGGAGATCGGAATCCTCAGCGAGACGGACGTGACCCGGAAGGCCGTTGCGGAAGGGCTGAATCCCGAACAAATCTGCATTTCGTCCATTATGAGCAGCCCGATCATTTCGATCGAGATCACCGAAACACCCGAGCGGGCCAACGACCTGATGAAGGGAAAAGGAATCCGGCATCTGGGCATCACCGAAAAGGGGACGTTCGTCGGGATTATCTCGGTGCGTGATCTGCTGAGATATTTCAAGGTCTATTACGATGGGATCGGAAGCCTGAAATCCAAAAAATAACCCGCACGCTTTCCTTGATCCGTCCCGGGATTCGTGCCGGAAAAAGCAGCGCCTAATTTTATGATGAAAACCGTAACCACGGTTGCGCTTGTCATAATGGTCTTCTTGCTAATCGGCGGCCTCGTTTTTCGTGAAGCGTTGTCTGATTTCATAGACTCCATGCGGGCCGACAGGCCGGAAGCCGTCATCCATTTTGGAAAAGCACTGGATCCCAGCGGCCGAGCCGTCCTAAATCCCACAACATTTTTTCAACTTGGAGAGAACGTGGCCTGGGTGGTTTCTTTCCAGACGGGTGTGCAGGCCAGGGAATTAGTGGTTGCGCTCTTTGAAGTGACCCGTGATGGGGCGGAGATCCCGTTGGACAAGAATAAGATGACGGTCGAACCCACCGATGAGGGCGCCTACAATCTTGCCCCCACCCAAGTCTTCTGGTCGCTCTCACCGAAGGATCCGGATGCGACCCATCGTACCTATCGCGTGAAATACCTGAGGGATCGCGTTGTGGCTCAGGGAGATTTCAGCATCGGCCTTTCTGCCAAGGGCCCACCGTAATATTTGACATGGGTTGGCGTCGGGATATTTCACACCCCCGTTTCGACTTCATAATGACAATGCAATCTCAATTGACTATGGCCGGCATGCATTGTATCCTAAATCATGTCTTTTCCCCGTAAATCGGCCGTCACGGCGGGAGGCGTCGCACTGGTTGCGATCCTCCTCTATTTCGTCTATGAAAATGTCCATTCCAGGATTATTTTCGGAATCCGTGAGGATTTTTCGAAGGCCATCCCGTACGACAAACCTGTTCCCGGAATTCCGGGGATACGGGCCGAGCAATGCGGTGTCTGCCATCGGGCGAACTACGAAGAATGGAAAACCTCTTATCACGCCAAAGCCTATGTCGATCCGTTTTTCCAGGCTTACTGGCGTAAAGACCGGCATATCTGGATCTGCCTGAACTGCCACGCGCCGATGGCGCCGCAGCAGCCCTGGTTGATCAAGGGCCTGGAGGGCGGAAAGGTGCATAAGCCGATCAAGACCGATAATCCGAATTTCGACGCCGAGTTTCAGCAGGAGGGAATCACCTGCGCCGCGTGCCACGTCCGTAACGGTGTGATCGAAGGACCGAATGAAGATGTCCAGGCTCCGCATCCCACGCGGCACTCTCCGCGTTTTCGCACAACGGATATCTGTTTCACCTGTCACCAGGTTCCTTCCGGCCCGTTTCAGTTTTACAACGGCGGACCCTGTTCAACCTTTCCGGAGTTTGAGGCCGGTCCGTATTACAAGCGGGGAATGATCTGTCAGGATTGCCACATGCCGTCCATTGAACGCCCCCCCATTATTTCCGGCGGACCGGTCCGACAGGGGAGGCAGCATCTTTGGCGGGGCGGGCATTCTCTGGAGATGCTCAAGCAGGCTGTTACGATAGAACTGACACCGGACCAACCCTCCTTGCAGCCCGGACAGACGGCAAACTTCACGTTAAGATTAACGAACAGCGGGGCCGGCCACAAAATCCCGACGGGTGATCCGGACCGCTATTTTACGATTGGGTTTGAGGTTGTGGATGGGACCGGCAAGGTCCTTAAACGGCAGGAGGACACCCTGCAGCGCTGGATTGTGTGGTGGCCGGTGATCGTGGAAGTGTATGAGAATCGCCTTGCGCCCCACGTCGGCCGGGATTATCGGTTTCAGTACCGACTGCCTAAAAACCTGGATGGATTAAAGCTCCGCGCATTCGTGAAATATCATATCATGACCGAGAAGCAATACAAGAAGCTTCAAAGAAATTACGGGCTGTCGGTTGAAGTGCCGTACGTATTTACGGTCTACGAGCAGGAATTTCGTTTGAATGAGCCGCTTCCCATGACGGCCTCCGCATCGGAGATTACCTCGCCTCAGTGTAACGGTCGAAAGGGATGATAAAATAACGGTCCGTTTTTTTATTTACAGCCCGCCGGTTCTCGACTATAATCCAGCTCAATGACTCTCCAAAAGAAACTCTTCTGGATCACCGTTTTGTATTTCGCCGAAGGTTTCCCCTTCGGGATCCTCTATGATTTCCTTCCGGTTTATTTCCGCGAGCATTCGATCAGCCTTAGAGAAATCGGCTTGATGAGCCTGATTGGGCTGCCCTGGACGCTCAAATTCTTCTGGGCGCCCGCCATTGACCTTTGGGGCCAGCGCAGACACTGGATGGTGGGCTCTCAAATCGGGATCATTCTGGCGCTGATGGCGATTCCTTTATTCGACCCGACCCGAATTCACCTGACCCTGTGGCTGTTGCTGCTCTGCATTCCGTTGTTTTCTGCGACGCAGGACATTGCGATCGATGCCTATTCCATCGAATTGATGGAACAACGTGAAATGGGCCGGGCCAACGGTGTGCGGATCGCAGCGTACCGCCTGGCCTTAATGGCGATGGGCGGCCTCCTGGTGATCGCGGGCTGGATGGGATGGCATGCGGCTTTTGTGATTGCGGCGGCCGTCATGATCTTGAGCATCCTCATCTGTTCGCGCGCCGCGGATCGCCTGACCGGGCGGGTGAAGGCGCCGAACGAATCGAGCATCAAAGCACGGGTGATCGAGGTGACCTGGGGCGCTTTAAAGCAGTTTGATAGCCGGCCCGGCTTTCTGCTCGTGATGCTGTTTATTCTGCTCTTTAAATTGGGCGATATGGCGATGGGACCGATGCTCAAACCCTTTTGGGTGGACCGATCATTTACGCTGGCCCAGATCGGCCTGGTATCCGTTACGATCGGTGTGGTAATGACGACGACCGGGGCATTGCTGGGCGGATTCCTGACCGACCGGTGGGGAATCTTTCATGCCCTCTGGATCCTGGGTCTGGCGCAGGCCTTCTCCAATCTCTTTTACGCATTTGCGGCCTCGATGCCGACCTCCGTTCCACTCATCTACACCGCTTCGATTGTGGAGTCCTTTAGCGGCGGTCTCGGCACCGGGCCGTTTCTGGCCTTTCTCATGAGCATCTGCGACAAACGGCATGCCGCAACACAATTTGCGCTGCTGAGCGCCTTGTTCGGCCTGACCCGCGTCGTGTCCGGCGCATTTTCCGGGTTTGCGGTTGAAGAAATAGGGTACGCGTCTTATTTCATCGTCACTTTCTTCCTGGCCTTCCCGGCCTTTATCCTGCTCCCATGGGTCAAAAATTGGACGAACCCCGGCGCACGTAGCTGATCTTTTCTTGACAGTTTTGAACGGCCCTATGATAAGATCAGGTGGTATTTCTAATCATTGGGGGAAGAAATGATCCGGCATGCCAGCTTGTTCGTTGCGTCACTTTTATTAACCCTGTCGGGAACCGGCTGCGTCATTCATCCTCCCGCCGTTTCAAATCAGGCCTCTTCAAAATCCCCTTACCGTCCGCTCGACACGCTCAAAGACGGCACGATTCTGCATCTGCCCACCGGAATCGAGGTGACGAAGGAGCAGATGTTTAATCTCCTTTCAGGCGCGCGCGTCGTCTATGTGGGAGAGACCCACACCAACCTTAATCATCATCGGGTCCAGTTGGAGATTTTAAAAGGGCTGCTGGAGCGCTTTCCGGGACAGGTGGCCGTGGGCATGGAAATGTTCCAACGGCCTTCCCAAAAACAACTGGATCGTTGGAGCCGGGGCGAACTGGATGAGAAGGCCTTCATGGAAGTATGGCTTTCCAATTGGGATCAGTCCTATAATTATTATCGGGATATGCTCCGGTATATTCGCGACAAGAAAATCCCGCTGATTGCTCTGAATGCCCCGGATGATCTTGTTCGATCGGTTATGCAAAAGGGAACGGAAGGCTTGCCCGAAAGTCTGAAAAAGGAGCTGCCCGAAATGGACCGCACGGATCCGTACCATCGGAGCTCGCTCGAGGCGGTCTTTGGCGGTCACGCTCACGGGAAAGAAGGCTTCGAACGGTTTTACCAGACGATGCTGATCTGGGACGAGACGATGGCCCAGACGGTTGCCGGCTACCTCTCCGGTTCCGAGGGGAAGACAAAAAAGATGGTGGTTTTTGCCGGCGGGTTTCATGTAAACTATGGGTTCGGTCTGCCGAGAAGGGTCTTCCGTCGCCTCCCGGAACCTTACGCCGTCGTCATGCCGCACACGGCCGAGATCCCGGAAAACCGGAGGGAGCTCATGATGGACATTCAACCGGTCTCGATCCCGCTTTACCTAGCCGATTTCGTCTGGGCCGTGGGTTATGAAGATCTTGAGGACCAAATCGTCCATCTGGGCGTACAGATCGAGGGGACGGAAAAAGGGGTCGGGGTCCGTAAAGTCATGCCCAACTCAACCGCATCTAAGATCGGCATTCGGGAAGGGGACATCATCGTTTCATTTGATGAGAAATCCATTACCAAACCCTTCGATCTGACATATTTGATGAGCTTGAAGCAGGCCGGCGACCGGGCGGCGCTCCAGATCCTTCGCGGCGATCAGACGATCAACCTTGAAGCTAAATTTGAATCGGACCGCAAAATACAGTGAACTTGGAGAAACCATAAATTTAACCTATAAGGAGAGCATCATGGAAATGCATAAACGGGAAAACACGGGTAACGTGGCGGTGGCGGACGATCCGGCCGCACGGGACCTGCTTCGCCGGGCTTTCGAGAAGACCTCACGCTGGCCGCAGGGATTCAAAGGTTTCACGGCCGATTTAACTTGTGAGGAGGAAGGACGCACCTCGAATGGCAGCGTTACGGTCAAATCGGCGCGCGAGGTGACGGTTGCCCTTGAACACGAGGCTCTGAAGAAATGGGCCGAGGGCCAGATCGGCATGATGGCGGTGCATCGCGGCCCGCGCTCGTTCGAAGAATCGGACGGGAAGAACAGCCTCACGCTGGGGGAGGAAGATCATCATCCGATGGGCCGGTTGCTGATCATCCACGGCGATGGGATGAATTCGCGCTACCGGATCAAAGACGACCGGATCACCCAGATCAACCGCAGCATGGAGCGGGCCAAGTTCACGATCAATGTCGAAGACAGCCTCACCACCGGCGATGGAAAGGCCTTAACAACCCGTTACGCGGTTTTCTATTTCTCCCCGGCGGACGGCGCGTTGCGGCAGGTTGAGACCTATTCGGACAGCCATGCCGTTGTGAACGGTGTGTACCTTCCGGGCGTCCGGCGCGTGAGTTTCAATGAAAACGGAGCTGTTATCACACGTCTGCTTATTTTTGAACATCACCGGCTCCTCTAACGTATCGGGGCGGCCAATCTCTTGCTCTCATCATTCCCCTCGGCCGACTATTTTCTAAGGGTTTCCATCACTGTAAAACCCTTTCGCCTTTCCGGCAAGATCCTCAATCAGCCGAGCGGGGGTGAAGCGGCCACCGGCCAAGCGGCCATATCGGTCAAGCGTCTCTTTGACCACCGCAATCCCAATCTTATCGCAATACTTTAATAATCCCCCCCTAAATGGCGGAAAACCTGCGCCCATGATCAGTCCAAGATCAACATCGCCCGGGCCTTCAACCACACCTCTCTCAAGACACCATGCGGCCGTATTCACCATGATCATCACCAGACGTTCCGTGATCTCCTGATCGCTGATATTCGGCCGGAGAGTCATGCCGCGCTCTTTTCTTACAGCAGCCAGGACAGCCTCCAGTTCGGGATTGCCGTGCTTTTGTCGCCCTTCATACCGATAAAAACCTTGTCCGGTTTTCTTCCCAAGCCGCCCGGCCTCAAAAAGGCGATTGCCGATTCGCGATTGTTCGACCGGATCAAGACGCAAAGCGGTTCGGATCGTCTCGGCGGTATGGTAGGCGATGTCCAGCCCCACCACATCCATCATGGTGAACGGTCCCATCGGCATTCCGAAAACCCCCATCGCGCGGTCCACCGTCTCGACCGCAGCCCCTTCCTCCAAAAGCAGACCGGCCTCGTTTCCATAGGCCATCAAGATCCGGTTGACCAGAAAACCGGGACTGTCCGAAACGATCAGCGGCGTCTTCCCGATCTGTTTGACGAAGGCCACCCCGGCCGCCAGTGTTTCATCCGAGGTCATCGAACCTTTCACGACCTCCACCAGCGGCATCTGCGCAACCGGGTTGAAGAAATGAAGCCCCAACACGCGGTCCGGCCGCTTCGACGCATCGGCCATCGCGGTGACCGAGAGCGAGGAGGTGTTTGTGGCGAAGATCGCGCGATCGCCTGCGGCCTCTTGTAGTTCGCGAATCACCCGCTGCTTGATCTCCATCCGCTCGGCCACGGCCTCAATCACAAGATCACAGGTTGAGAATCCGGAGTAGCCCGTTGTGGCCGAGAGAAGACGCATCCGGTCGGCCGCATCGAACGGGCGAAGTCTCCGTCGTGAGACCCGTTTGTCAAACGCCTCGTTGATATTCTTGATCCCCTTTGCGACCGCCTCTTCGTTGATGTCCCGCAGGCGTACGGGAACCTCCTGCTGGAGGATCCATTGTGCGATCCCGGCGCCCATCACGCCGGCGCCCAGAACGCCGACCTTCCGGACGGACGGAACCGTTTCCGGGGTCTTGATCTCATTCGGAAGTTTCCCGGCATGCATCCTCAATGTAAAGAGATGCAGCAAATTCTGCGTGGCCTCTTCCCGGATCAATACCTTGACGGCGTCTTGTTCCAGATCGAACGATTGGTGGATTGGCCGACCGACTCCTTTCTGGACGGTCTCGATGATCTTCAAGGGGGCCGGGTAACGGCCTTTTGTGGCTTGCATTACATTCTTCCAGGCCTGTTTAAAAACGAGCCATCTTCCGATCGAAGTCCGGTCGAGTAATCTCGTCATCAGCTTATCCTGGACGCGCCGTCGGGAGGCGATGATTTTCGCATCGCCCCGCGCCAGAATCTCGGACATAAACGAGTCGGCCTGCATCGGAATTTCTTTGGACGTGCCGACGCGGTCCACCAGTCCGATCCGCTCGGCCCGCCTCGCATCAAGTTGTTTGCCGGTCAGAAGCAGGTCCAGCGCAGCCGAGAGGCCGATCAAGCGGGGAAGCCGCGTTGTGCCGCCCCAGGCCGGGAGAATGCCCAGCATCACTTCCGGCAGGCCGATGCGTGTCTTCCGGTGATCGCTCGCCAGACGGTAACGGCAGGCCAGCGCCAGCTCCAAGCCGCCGCCGAGGCAAGCGCCGTGAATTGCGGCCAGGGTTGGGACGGAGAGTTCCGTGATTTTCTGATAAACATCGCGGCCCTGTCTTGCAAAGGCCAGCGTCGTCTCCGGATCGCTCAGGAATTTTTGTGCATCAATCTCGGCCCCGCCGATGAAATGGTCCGGTTTTCGGCTCAGGAAGACAACCCCCCTGATCCTGGAGTCGGTTTTGATGGAATCAATCTCGGCCGAAAGCTCCGTGAGAACCTGGGTCGAGATCAGATTGACCGTTTTTCCCGGAACATCAATCTCCACGCGGCAAATCCCGCGGTCGTTGACCGATCGATGGATCTTCTTCTCCATCGTCACGTCTGTTTATCTCCTCTCCACGACATAGGCCGCGCCCTGTCCGCCGCCGACGCAAAGCGTGACCAGACCGACGGATTGATCTCTTCGTCGGAGCTCGTACAGGATCGTCAAGACCAGGCGCGCGCCTGAACCGCCGAGCGGATGCCCCAGCGCGATCGCGCCGCCGTTGACATTGAACCGGTTCCGGTCAATCTCGCCGATCGGCTCCGTTCGTCCCAGTTGTTCCTGAGCGAACTTTTTTGAGGCGAAGGCTTTTTCGTTTGCGAGGATCTGCGCCGCGAAGGCCTCATTCATCTCGATCAATTGGATATCCGAAAACTTCATCCCGGCCCGGTCAAGCGCCAACGGCGTTGCAAAGGAAGGCCCCAGACCCATTCTCGCCGGGTCCAGGCCGGCATAGGCGTAGGAACGGATTCGACCGAGCGGTTGATATCCCAGTGCGCGGGCCTTCTCCTCGCTCATGATCAGCAGCGCGGCGGCGCCGTCCGTAAGGGGAGAGGCGTTGCCGGCCGTGACCGTGCCGTTCCGTTGGTCGAAGACCGGCTTCAAGCGGGCCAGGTCTTCCATTTTAAGATTCTCGCGCGGCCCGACATCGTTCTTGGCAGCGATATCATAGCGGGGCGGGAGATAAACCGGAACGATCTCTTCCGCAAGACGGGGACGCGCCGCGACGGCCCGAAGATGGCTCATCAAGGCAAACGCATCCTGTTCCTCGCGCGTGATCCCGAATTCCTTGGCCAGCACCTCGGCCGTGTCGCCCATCCGCATCCCGTTGAGCGGATCGGTCTGGCCGAGGATGCTCGGCTTGAGATCGCGGAGACGGATCGAAGCAAATTTCGCAATTTTCCGCCCCAGGGTTTTGGCTTTCGAGGCATCCATGAGGATTTCGGTCAGCCGTTTCCCGTAATAGAAAATCGGGATGGTGCTCATGGACTCGACGCCGCCGGCGATGACGACGTCGGCCATGCCGGCCCGGATCTTTTCGATCGCACTTCCGATCGCCTCCAGGCCTGAGGCGCAGTTGCGGTTGACCGTATAAGCCGGCACGCGGGCCGGGAGACCGGCGCGAATCGCGATGACCCGCGAGACATTGGCCGTGTCCACCATCTGGCTGACCGTCCCGATGATCACCTCGTCCACGATCTTCGGATCGAGCCCCGTCTTTTCCAGCAGCTCGTGAACGGCAATCCGTCCCAACTCCTCTGCCGGGATGTCCTTGAAGACGGTACCGGACTTCGCAAACGGCGTGCGGACGCCGTCAATGATCACTGGCTCGGCCATCGAAAAACCTCCTAATTTGATGCAACCATTATACTTCAGTCCGGTTTTAAATTATAGGCCTCTTTCATTTCATGGAAATGCGGCCTTCGTCCATATCGATCAGATCAAAAACATTCAGCGCGGCCGGATCAACGATGACGGCGACTTCTTTGTAGACCTTTCTTCGCCACTGTGCCCATTCAGCATTCGGTCGGTAGACTTCAATTTCCGCGATCCATCGCTCCTTCTCGGCCGCCGTATGTGGTTTCGCGTGTCGCTCGACCCAGACCAGGACCTCCTGATCCGTCTTCGCAGATAAAATTGCGCTTCGCAGTTCTTCCGCATCCAGTCCGGTGAACGACAGAAACCGTCCGTCCAGTGTCAAACCGGGTTTAAGAAGATTGCCGATATATTCCGGCGGAAGCCTCCCTTTCGCATGCAGCCGCACCTTGTCGATCAATCGCGGCAGAAAAACATAGCCCCCGAGCGTTTCGCGAGGGGAGCGGAGGGGAGGGGGTTGATTCATCTTAGGATCCTAATAGATCGAATTTTATGTTTTACGTAGGGACGACCCGGCGGGTCGCCCTGTTTATTAGGTCATGAATAGGGCGAGGCATCGCCTCGCCCCTACGGGTTTGCCTTTCTGTTCGGATTTTCATCGTCCGTGTCCCAATTCAACGGATTATCGCGAATGTATTGACGGACGCGGGTTAATTCGTCTTCGTTACGGATAATATGTTCGTAGTAACTGCGTTGCCAAATGGACAGTTCGATTGTGCCCCGCAGCCGGTTAATCCGCTTTGTCGTAACGGATTTAAATTGTCCGATGATTGCACCCAATGAATCGGATTGGATCTGTTTCGTAGGGGCGACCCGGTGGGTCGCCCTTTTATTCAGGGCGAGGCGCCGCCTCGCCCCTACAGGTTCGATGAAGATAATGATTCCGTGGATATGATTCGGCATACAGATAAATTCGTCCAGGTGTAGATGAGGTCTTACAACCGCCGTCCGATCCCATTCATCCTGAATAATGGTCTTGTAGGCTGGATTTTCAAACAATAATTCGCGATCCCGCGTGCATATCGTCACGAAATATGCGCCCGGACGGGCGTAATCGAAGCCCTTTAATCGAACGGAACGCCGGTGGTGAATGTCGGGGTTGAAATTCATGGCCGTGGCGTGACGCAATTAAATATCATGATTTGTAGGGGCGACCCGGTGGGTCGCCCTGTTTGTTTGGTCAGGGACAGGGCGAGGC
>CAKKOZ010000025.1 GCA_919901335.1 Nitrospiria bacterium
TCCGGATTGATCTCGACCACGAAGGCCCCGGCCGCGCGCGCGGTCGAGGCGAACGAGGCGGCCGGTTGGACGATGCCAGAAGTCCCGATCACCAGCATCACCTCGCAGTTCTCCAGTGCCTCGACGGCCTGATCCACGTCGTCAGGATCCAGCGACTCGCCGAACCAGACAATGTGAGGCCGGAGCATCTTCCCGCACGATAAGCAGGCCGGCGGGATCGGAATCGGTACGCGTCGGTCCTCCGTTACAGCACCGCAGCCGGTGCAGCGCATCTTCCAGATATTTCCATGCAGCTCAATCAGGTTCCGGCTTCCGGCCAGCGGATGCAGGCCGTCCACGTTCTGGGTCAGCAGACGGAACTGCGGATAACGATGCTCCATTTCGGCGAGCGCCGCATGGGCCGGATTCGGTTTTTTTGTCGCGACTAACTCCCGCCGCCAGTTATACCATTCCCAGACGAGGACCGGATCCCTCGCGAAGGCCTCCGGCGTGGCCAGGTCTTCGGCCCTAAAATTCTTCCAAAGGCCGTCGAGGCCGCGAAAAGTCGGGATGCCGCTGTCGGCCGAGATTCCGGCCCCGGTCAGGACCGTGACGCGCCGGGCCGATGAAAGACGTTCTCGAACCTGTTCAATCGGCGATGACATACGGGACATTGTAGCGAGGGATCGGACCTAGAGCAAGGAGCGGGAACCAGTCATTAGAAAGAACGGGAGCCGGGGGTCGGAAGCGAACCGCGCTTGACGACGCCGATGAATTGATTAGTCTCGTCCAAGCCGTCCACGGTGCCTCCTAATTTCAGCGAGCGCTTCAGATAGTTGATCGTTTCTTTGGAAATCCGTTCACCCGGAACGAGGACCGGAACGCCGGGCGGGTAGACCGTGACGATCTCGGAGCTGATCTCATCCGCGGCGTCATCCATGGCAATATAATGGTGGTCGGCGAAGAAGGCCTCGCGCGGCGTGGCCAGCGACTCATTTTCAAAATTCAAGACCTCGATGTCGGGCGTCTCCGTGGGCGAGGATTTCCCGACATTCTCGCCCGCGATCTCCCGGAGCGCCTCGACCAGCTTGTTGAGGTCGTCTTTCCGGTCGCCGATGCTGACGATCACGAGAATATGGAATGCATCGGCCATTTCGACCTGGATGTTGAACCGGCTGTTTAAGATGCGGGAGACCTGGTATCCGGGAAGCCCCAGTGCCGTGACCGTGATCGTGAGCTTCGTCATGTCGAACGCGCCGACCTGCTCTTCGCCGAAGCAGAACAGTCCCGGGATCTTGTTGATACGGGCCCGCGCCTCCCGCGAAAGTAGAATCGCCTTGGTCAGGAGCTTCTCTCCCTCGGTCGCCATCTGCATCCGCGCGAGGTCCAGCGAGGCCATGAGGATGTAGGACGGGCTGGTGGTCTGGACGAAGCGGAGAACATTCCTCAGCATTGGAAAATCGATCCGGCCGCTCCGTGCATGAAGCATCGAGGCCTGGGTCATCCCGCCGATGATCTTGTGGGTGCTCTGAACACAAAGGTCGGCGCCGATTTCGACCGCCGAGCGGGGAAGGTCCCGATGAAATCGCAGATGCGGTCCGTGGGCCTCGTCCACCAGGACGATCAGGCCGCGTTCGTGTGCGTACGGAATGATTCGCTCCAGATCGGCGCAGAGTCCATAGTAGTTGGGACTGGTCAAAAAGAGAACTTTGGCTTCGGGATGCCGGTCGATGGCGGCCCGGGCCTCTTCAAAAGTTACGTTGCGCGTGAGCTTGAGCTGAGTGTCGATGGCCGGCCGGAAAAAGATCGGCTGGGCCCCGCTTAAAATACAGCCGGCGATCACCGATTTGTGAGCGTTGCGGGCCACGAGGATCCTATCGCCCGGATTGCAGGCCGCGAGGATCATGGCATGGTTGCCGCCGGTCGTTCCGTTCACCAGGAAGTAAGACCGATCGGCGCCGTAAGCGCGGGCCGCCAGCTCCTGCGCTTCTTTGATCACGCCGCGGGGTTTATGGAGCGAATCCACCTCGTCCAGCGTAGTGAGGTCAATCGAAAAGATCTTCGGTCCGACGAATTTTCGGAAGCGGGTCGAGATGCCTTTCCCGCTTTTATGGCCGGGGGTGTGAAACGAGATTTTGCGCGATTCGGCCAGGCCCACCATCGCGTCGAAGAGGGGTGTTTTCAGTTGTTCGTCAGGGTCCATGAGGGACGATCGTCGCTCTGAATCAGGTGTACGTGAATAGCGGATGGTTGTCTTCGATAATCCGAGTCTCGCGTTCGGCATGCTGCCGGATATGCTTGGGCAAGAGAAACTGTCCGTGATGAATCTCGCCGTTGTAGTACCGGAGCTCGCCTCTGAGGCGCCCGGCGATCCGTTGGTTGACTTCTTCCTGGGAGGGCAACTGCGGGTCGAGTTGTTTTGAGGCCAGGATGAATCCCCACGGCAGTCCAAAGCAGGGAATGATCGCCTGGTACGGCCGCACGATCGGGAAGACCGACTTCAAGGTCTGGTACACGGCCGAAAAGCAGAGCAGCGCCGTCAGGGCCGTGGTTCCGGCCTGCAGGCAGATGATCCCGTTCTTGCTCAGGCGGTTCATCACGATCTGGTAGAATTCTTTGGTATAGAGGAGATAGGCCGGGCCTTCTTCCACCGGTTCCGAGATGTCAATAATGATGATGTCGTAAACGTCCGTTGTCTCCTCTAGATATTTTCGAGCGTCGCGATACTCCAGCTTCACCCGCGGATCATCAAACGACCCTTGATGCCACTCCGGCAGATACTTTTTGCAGGCCTCGACGACGTCCTGATCAATGTCCACCATCAAGACGTGCTCGACCGACTTGTGCCGGAGGATCTCGCGGAGGGTGGCGCCTTCGCCGCCCCCTACGATAAACACCCGTTGCGGGTTGGGATGCGTGAGCATGGCGGGGTGAACCAGGGCCTCATGGTAGATGAACTCGTCGGATTCGCTGGACTGCATCTTGCCGTCCAGCACCAGGCACCGTCCGTAGTTCCGGGTTACCATGATCTCCATCTGTTGAAACTTGGTCTGCATGGCGTGGAGGATCGTCTCCACGCCATGCATGTGGCCTTCGTCGGGGGTGAGAAAATCAAGGAACCATTTGTAGCTCTTTGGTCCGGACATATTCCACGACCTCTTTAACCGGTTTGTGAGGCAGTTTCACGTCTCCGCGGATCAGGATGCCGCGTTTGAGCTCAACGATGGAGGGATCTTTCGACTGGAACCTTTCGATCAGGAGATCCGCGGCTGTTTCCGGTTGAAGAACGTCGCCGCAGGTGAAGATGTCGATGGCGGCGTACCCGTATTCGGGCCAGGTGTGAATCGAAATGTGGGACTCGGCGATTACAACGACACCGCTGATACCAAATGGACTGAATTTGTGGAAGGAGATCTCAACGATGGTGGCTTTGGCTTCCTTGGCGGCTGAGACCATGATCTCTTGCACCTTCTTCAGATCATTCAACACCTTGGAGTTGCATAACTTCAACTCCAACAGCAAATGCCTCCCGAGTGCGTGCAATCTATTTGCCCCCTTTCGTCATGGGTTCGTGGTCCCTGTGAGATTTTTGGAATCGCTCTCACCTCCTCACCTCGCGGCTGACCGTCGAGGTGCACACCCGTTCTCTGTTTCTGTTCATGAACGCGGAAGACGGAAGGTCGTGCCGTGCCTTCATCCATGTCTTCCCTATCTGCTGCGGCCCGCGGCAGACATAAAACGTTTACATCAACACCAACTGCTGTAAATATATCTTAAATTTTTTGATTGTCAAGAAAAAAGTAGGGAAATTTAAAAAATAGTTTGTCCGAGCGCACGAACCGCGCCGGTGGGCGGTTCAAAACATCGGTTGGGGGTAAAATTAATCGATTTTCCGACGAGGGAAAAATTCGATGCGGCCGTGTCCAAAGCATGACGGATGATAAGACAGCGATGTCGTTCGCGCAGAAAAATGTCCACGCGATCGGCCGCGGCCGTTTCCTTGACAGCTTTTTGATCGGGTGTTAGAATGCGATCGAACTTTCCAATCATCAACGATGAAGCGTGGTCGCGATTCACTTGCCTCGATGGATTCATTGGGTGGCCACCGGCTTCGGCGCCGGGTATGCTCCCGCGGCCCCCGGCACCGCCGGAAGCCTCGTGGGGCTGGTTCTCGTCTTTCTCATTCCCAGCCGTTCGCTGATCCTGTATACGGCCGTCTTGCTGGCGGTCTTCGCGCTCGGCGTGTATACGGCCGACCGCGTTGAGCGCGCCACCGGCGAAAAAGACAGCCGGCAGATCGTCATCGATGAAATCGCCGGCATGTTGGTGGTCGGCTTCCTTCTTCCGTCGGGCGCGGGCTACTGGATCGGCGGATTCATTCTGTTTCGCGCGCTCGATGTCCTAAAACCGTTTCCAGCGGGCTGGATCGAACGAAACGTCGTTGGAGGATGGGGCATCATGCTGGACGACACCGTGGCCGGGCTATATGCCAATCTGATTCTGCAGTGCGTGAAGGCGCTGGTCGAGCCGTCATGAAAACGTTCAACGCCGAAATCATCGCGACCGGTTCCGAATTGCTGTGGGACGGCGTGACCGAGACCAACTCGGTTTACCTTGCCGACCGGCTGATCGAGCTGGGGTTTGAGCCGATCCACAAGTCAGTCGTCGGGGATGATGAACGGATGATGACCGAGGTGATCCGGCTTGCGGCGTCCCGCGCGACGGTTGTTCTGATCACGGGCGGGCTGGGGCCGACCGAAGATGATCTCACCAAGAAGGTCGTCAGTCAGATCACCGGCCGCCGGCTGATCCTTCAGGAGAAACTGCTCGAACGGCTGCGCAGGCGATTTTCAGAACGACAGCAGACCATGCCGGCTCAAAACGCGCGGCAGGCGTTGATGCCGGCGCGGTCCACCGTGATCCCGAATCCGGTCGGGAGCGCGCCGGGATTCATCCTCCACTGGGAAGACAGCCACCTGATTTGCCTGCCCGGCGTTCCGCACGAGATGCGTTCGATGTTTGAGACGACGGTCCGGCCGTTCCTGAACCAACGGTTCCCGTCCCGGCGCTGGAACGAGTTGCATTACTTCAAAACCTACGGCGAGATGGAATCGGTCGTCAATGAACGGCTGGCCGATCTGATGATCGGCCACCGCCATGTCCGGATCGGAATGACGGCGAAACCCACCGGCGTGGATGTCCGGATCATGGGAACCGGAAGAAGCAAAGAAGAGGTCGCGCTTCTTTTAGAGGGCCTGCTTGCTAAGGTTGCAGAGCGGTTGTCGGATGTTCTTTATGCCAGAGGACCGGAAGAGATGGAGTCGGTTGTGGGTCGGTTGCTGAAGGAGCGCCGAATGACCTTGGCCGTGGCCGAGTCCTGCACCGGCGGATTGATCGGCCACCGCTTGACCCATGTTCCGGGCAGCTCAGACTATCTCGACCGGGTCGAGGTGTGTTATAGTGACCGGGCCAAGGGCGAGGTCTTGGGAGTGCCGCCGGAAGTCATCGAGGCAAGCGGCGCCGTCAGCGCACCGGTGGCCGGAGCCATGGCCCAGGGAGTCAGGCGGCGCGCCGGAACCGATTTCGGTCTGGCCGTGACCGGGATTGCGGGGCCCGGCGGGGCGACGCCGGAAAAACCGGTGGGGCTGGTTTTCTTTGGCCTTTCCGACGACCGCGAGGTGCGGACCACCTTCGCCCGATTTTCCGGGGATCGCGCTGCGATCAAACTGCGCGCCTCACAGCATGCGCTGGATCTGCTGAGGCGGGCCCTTCTAAGCCGGAAGAAATAGCTCAAGTAGGTCCTCTTGCCATTATATATAGTGGGGCATGGTCAGTGGCACTGTAATTGCAACCTTCGTGGAAGCGGCGCCGATTCACAACGCGGTTTCGTGCTTCGACGGGCTCAACATGAACGGAGAGTGCCGACCGTTCATCCTGGGCGGATCGAAGGATGAACGATTATTACCACCCTTTAACCTTAAAGGAGCATCCATGGCGGACAAAGAGAGTCGGAGCAAAGCGCTGGAATTGGCGGTGGCCCAGATCGAAAAGCAGTTTGGGAAAGGGGCCATCATGAAATTAGGTTCGGAGGAGGTCCTGTCGGATATTCCGGCGATCTCGACCGGCTCTTTGGGTCTGGACATTGCGCTGGGCGTGGGCGGTTTTCCCCGCGGGCGGGTGGTCGAGATCTTCGGTCCCGAGGCCTCGGGAAAAACGACGCTGACGCTGCATGCGATCGCGGAGGCCCAGAAGGCGGGCGGCGCGACGGCCTTCATTGACGCCGAGCACGCCCTTGACATGACCTACGCCCGGAAGCTCGGCGTCAGGACGGACGAGCTGCTCATCGCGCAGCCGGATACGGGCGAGCAGGCGCTTGAGATCGTCGAAACGCTGGTCCGCAGCGGGGCGCTGGACCTGATCGTGATCGACTCGGTCGCGGCCCTGGTTCCACGCGCCGAGCTCGAAGGCGAGATGGGCGACGCCCATATGGGACTGCAGGCCCGGTTGATGTCCCAGGCGCTCCGGAAACTGACCGCCACGATCAGCAAGTCCCAGACGACCGTGATCTTCATCAATCAGATCCGGATGAAGATCGGCGTGATGTTCGGGAATCCCGAGACGACGACGGGCGGAAACGCGCTGAAATTCTATGCTTCCGTACGGCTCGACATTCGGAGAATCGAGGCGATCAAGGAGGGTCAGGAGGTGACCGGGAGCCGCGCGCGCGTCAAGGTGGTGAAAAACAAGGTCGCGCCGCCGTTCAGGCAGGCCGAGTTTGATATCATGTTCAATGAAGGAATCTCCAAAGTCGGCGAGATTCTGGATCTGGGCGTGGAGAAAAACGTGGTTGAAAAAAGCGGGGCCTGGTATACGTATAAAGGGGAGCGAATCGGCCAGGGCCGTGAGCAGGCCAAGACCTTCTTGAAGGGAAACCCCGCCATGGCCAAGGAGATCGAAGACCGGATCCGAGAAGCGGCGATCGTGGCCCGAAAAGCGGCCGCCGCGGGAAAGACGGCGGCGCCGGCCAAGGCCGGCCCGACAGTCCGGGGACAACAGCCGACGGCATAAGGAGAAATAAAAATGCCTGTGACGATTAATGAACTGCTCAAAATCGCTGTCGACCGAAAGGCCTCCGACCTGCATCTGAAGGTCGGAAACCACCCGATCGTCCGCGTGGACGGCCACCTGATCCCGCTTGAAGAGCAGGCCAAGCTGAGCCAGGAAGACGCCATTGCCATCGCCTTCTCGATTATGAACAATCCGCAAAAAGACAAGTTCAAGCAGCGGAGCGAACTCGACCTGGCCTACAGCGCGCCGGGGCTGGGCCGCTTCCGCGTAAACGTCTTTCAGCAGCGGGGAACGACCTGCATGGTGTTCCGCGTCGTCCCGACCAAAATCCTGACGGTCGAGGAGCTGAACCTCCCGCCGGTCCTCGAGAAATTGGCGATGGAGCAGCGCGGGTTGATCCTGGTGACGGGAACCACCGGCAGCGGCAAGACGACGGCCCTTGCCTCGCTGATTGATTTCATCAACCGGAACCGGATGGACAACGTGATCACGATCGAAGATCCCATTGAGTATCTTTACCGGGACCGGAAAAGCATCATCAGCCAGAGGGAAGTCGGCGCGGACACCGAGTCGTTCAGCGGGGCCCTTCGGTCGGCGCTACGGCAGGACCCGGACGTGATCCTGGTCGGCGAAATGCGTGATTTCGAGACGATCTCGGCCGCGCTGGTGGCGGCCGAGACGGGCCATCTGGTGATGAGCACGCTCCATACGCTTGACGCGACCGAGACGATCAACCGGATCATCTCGGTCTTCCCGCCCTACCAGCAGAAACAGGTGCGCATGCAGCTGGCCTCGGTCTTGAAGGGCGTCGTTTCGATGCGGCTCGTGCCGAAGTCGGACGGCAACGGGCGGGTGCCGGCGGTCGAGGTCATGATCGCCACGCAGACCATCCGCGAATGCATCATCGATCCGGACAAGACCCGCAAGATCCCGGACGTGATCGCAGCCGGCCAGTCGCAGTACGGCATGCAGACCTTCGACCAGTCCCTCTTCGGCCTCTTCCAGAAAAATCTGATCACCTACGAAGAGGCGCTCCGGTGGTGTACGAATCCGGAGGACTTCACGCTCAAGGTCAAGGGGGTCCACTCCACCTCGGATACCTGGTCGGGGGGACCCGAGCCGGCCGGCAACAAGGAACCGGAGTTGAAATTTAAGATTGACCGCTTTGGAAAATAAGTGGGTGAAGACCTTCTGAGGAAGGCGCTGGACTTCGCCTACCGTCAACTTGCCCGCAATCCCCGAAGCCGCATCGAACTGGAACGCCGGTTGCGGGAGAAGAATTTCCCCGATCCGATCACCCGTCAAGTCACCCAACGACTCGAAGAGTACGGATATTTGGACGACCAGGCCTTCGCGCTCCAATGGGCGAAGGACCGGCTCACCCGCCGCGGGTGGGGTCCGTCGCGTCTTCGGATCGAGCTGAAGCGAAAGGGTATTGCGAAAGAATGGATCGAGGAGACCCTCCGCGAGCTTTTTGAAGAACGGGATGAAGAGACGCTGGCTTTCGATCTGATTACGCACCGGCTGAAGGGGCGGGGGCTGGGTGATGTTCGGGAACAGCGCCGGTGGTTCTCGTATCTCCTCCGGCGCGGCTACTCCCCGGATGTGATCCAGACCGTCCTGCGGAGGATGAAGAAGAATGAGGGATGATGACCGTCCTCTGTTTTTATTCCCCCCATAATTCCTTCAGCCGCTGATCCCGCCCGCAATTGTGACGGTAGAATTTGTAACGGACCGGGTTTTTCTTGTAATAATCCTGATGATATTCCTCGGCCCTGTAGAAGGCCGAGGCCGGGGTTATCTTCGTCACGATCGGTTCCTTGAAGGATTTGGACCGCTCGATCGCCGCTCTGGATTGCTCGGCCAGGCGTTTCTGGTCTTCGTTGTGGTAGAAGATTTCAGATCGGTACGGGTCGCCGTAGTCGCAGAATTGATGGTCGGCCGCGGTGGGGTCGACGTTTCGCCAAAAGACGCCAAGCAGTTTTCCATAGCTGATCTTCTTTGGGTCGTAAAGAATCTCGACCGCCTCGGCATGCCCGGTTCCTCCGGCCGAGACCTCTTTGTAGCTTGGGTTCTCCTTGCGTCCGCCGGTGTAGCCCGGGGCGGTCGACACGATGCCGTCCAGTTCGTCAAACGGGTGCTGCATGCACCAAAAACAGCCGCCCGCAAAGGTGGCCTTCTCCAGTCCGGGGACGGAAACCTTGGGCGTCTCCTCGGCACGGATCGTCATCCAAGGGGCCGCGAGGAGTATTCCCGCCACCGCGAGCGTCCGCCCAATCCGGAATCGTTTCATCATCGCTCCTTAGCCTTACGGTTTTCGCAGTCGCTCCGGAAGGAGTTGCGTCAGTTCGGACAGGGATAGCTCGGTCTGTGATTTGTCGGCCATGTTTCGGAGAATCGCCTTGCCCGATTTCAGTTCGTTCTCACCGATGATCAGTGTGTATCGCGCGCCCAGCTTGTCCGCAAGGCCCATCTGCTTTTTAAGTCCTCCGCCGGAATAGTCCATCTCGACCCGCACCCCTTCGCCGCGCAGCCGGACGATCACCGGCAGCATCGGGCGGACGGCCTCCTCTCCCAACAACGCAAAAAAGACGTCCGGTTTCGGCGTTTCGATCCGTTCCATGAGCGAGGCGATCCGCTCAACCCCCATCGCAAACCCGATGCTTGGGGTCGGCGGTCCGCCGAGTTCTTCGACGAGGCCGTCGTACCGTCCCCCGGCTGCGATCGCATTTTGTGCGCCGAGTTTCGTCGTCGTGACTTCAAACGCGGTGCGTGTGTAATAGTCCAGGCCGCGGACGAGACGCTCATTCACGATGAACGGGATTTTGAGCCGATTTAATCCGTCCTTCACCTGCTGGAAATGGGCCATGCATTCTCCGCAAAGATGGTCGAGCGGCGATGGGGCCTTGGCCGTGACGGCCATGCAGCCTTCCTGCTTGCAGTCCATGATCCGCATCGGATTTGTCTCGTGCCGTCGCCGGCAGTCCTCGCAGAGTTGCGCGAGGTGGGTCTTGAAATAGGCCTTGAGTGTTTTCCGGTAGGGGGGGCGGCAGGCCGCATCGCCCAGGCTGTTGATCTCAAGTTGAACCGCCGTCACGCCGACCTGATTGAGCACGGCCGTTAGCATTGCAAGCACCTCCACGTCCATCACGGGACGATCGGTGCCGAGGGCCTCGACGCCGATCTGGTAAAACTGTCGGAACCGTCCGGCCTGGGGCCGTTCGTGTCGGAACATCGGGCCGAGATAATAGAGTTTAGTAACAGGGGCTTTCAGATTCAATTGATGCTCGATATAGGCCCGCACGACCGAGGCGGTCCCTTCCGGCCGGAGCGTGATCTTTTTCCCGTCCCGGTCCTCGAAGGTGTACATCTCTTTTTCGACGATATCGGTCGCGGCCCCGATGCCCCGCGCGAACAGCTCCGTCACTTCGAAGATCGGGATGCGGATCTCGGAGAAGCCGAAGGATTCAAAAACGGATCGGGCGGCCTGCTCGAGACGCTGGACCGCCTCGATCTCGCCGGGGAGGATATCTTTTACGCCGCGAATGGATTGGAAACGCATAGCGAGCGCAATCTCCGCCTGTAAAGGCGGGGTTAGCGAGCGAATTATAATGAATTATTTTACCGCACGTTTCGAAGAATCCCTGCATGTCAAGGCAGGGATTCTTCGAATTTCATGGCGACACTATAAACGCAAGTCCTCAAAAAAGTCAACCGAGGCCGGTTGACTTTCCGGCGAGCGCCGGCCGACGCTTCTCCATAACGGCTACGAAAGCTATGTCGCCCACCTGTACGCCTGAACCCGAATCAGGACGAACGCGGGAAACGGCCGTGCCCCCGCCGCCCCAGCCCATCGCGTGTGTTTTTATGTTGGCGGGCGCAGGACGACACAGACCGGAACTTTGAAATCAGCCTCCAATAAAATCAAAGGATTACCTTCCAAAAGGTGGCAGGCACCTGATATACTGGCAATGGGTTGCGCTAGCACTTCGTTGCACGGCACCTAACAACCGGTTGCAGCGGACGGCGCTGCGCGCCGCCGCTGAACCGGAGCGTTAATCCATAGATTTGATAGGAGGCACGATGGCAGCTGATGGAATAATTCTCATCGTTACATTCATAGCAGGATATTTGCTTAGTGTCTTCGATAAATTCCGCGAGAATAATAAGAATGTCAGAAATATGAAGACAATTCTATTTAAGGAACTCTCGGACAATTACAAAAAACTGAATCAATTTGTGCCATCTGACATGATATTTCACCCCAGCCTTGTGCAAATTCCAATGTTGTCTGGCATCGGAATTTCAACGTCGGTTTATGACGCATACCTCAATCGCCTTGCCGAACTCAAAAATTCTGATCTTCAGAATATATTTGATGCCTATTGGTATTTGAAGATATATAAGGATGCATGCAAACAGGGTCTTGAAATGCAACCTAAAGAACTTGACGTCCAGAAGTCCATAGAGGCGAAAATGAAAGAAGGCAACTTTCTACAGTGCATGATCAATACACATTCCAACATCGAGAAAGCGCTTCGTGTCTTTCAAGGTGGCCAAAAGTTCCTCTTAGAAGAAGCAAAGAATAGAGGCGGCGAGTATAATCGCGTCTTCAAGATTGTGGCGTCAGCAGCGGAACACCGTAAAAAGGCAGAATGACCGCGATTTTTTTATTAACCCAAAAATAGGGTCGCGTCTAATGAGAGGTGCCTGCCACCTTTTGGAAGGTAATTCTCTGATTTTATTGGAAGCTGATTTCTAAAGAAATGGGGTCGCGTCTTGCATTAACACATTGCCCCAGGGGACCAATTTCCTGCTCGGCGTGGCGGAGAGGTTTTGGAGGTAAAGGAAAAAAAGGTGAGAATTACAGATCGTCAGGCTTCAGTTTGCCTTCGTGCCCGGCCAGTGCGTCATGCGGAACCGTCGCGGCGGCCGTCTGGGCCGTTCGTGAGAAAAATCCGTTTTTGTCGCTTCCGATGGGGGTGCTGAAAGACTTTATCGAGATGCCGCCGATGGATCCGTCCCTCCCGGGCATTTTCTATCTGGGACAGCCGGGTGATTTGATGGGCCGAATGAAGGCCGCCGGTTTTGCGAAACTCACGGAAGAAGAGGTGCCGGTGGAAGGGATCTATACCTCCGGCCGGGAATATCTCGAATGCCTTCAGGAAGTCGCGGCGCCCCTCCAGACGCTGTTCGCCAAAGTGCCGGCTGAGAAGCGGCGGGCGGTCGAAGACGGAATCACGGCCGCGGCCGAAAAATTTCGACGGGACGGGAAAGTCCGCATCCCCGGCGTAGCCCTCGCGGTCTCCGGGATCAAGCCTTTATAAAAAGGACCGCTGGCGGAAGACCGTGACTACCACGCGTAGGCCTCGGGCGCCTCGCCGCCGGGACCGGGCCAGATCGCGTCGAGCGTTTTCATCGTTGATTCATCCAGACGAACTTCAAGCGCACGGAGACCGCCCGTGAGTTGGTCCATCGTGCGGGGCCCGATGATCGGGGCGGTGACGGCCGGGTTCATCAGTAGCCAGGCCATCGCCACAACGGCCGGCGGCTCGCCGATCTGTTTGCAGAGGGCTTCATACGGTTCCAGTTGCGACCGATGCTTGGCCGCGAGTTCCTGCGCCTCCGTATCCGCCCGACGGCCTTTCGCGTCTTTTTCAGGCGCACCGCCGAGAACCCCTCCCGCCAGTGGACTCCACGGGATTAGCCCCACGCCGTACGCGCGGCAGGCCGGGATCACCTCAAGCTCAATCGCGCGATTTTGCAGACTGTAGATGCTCTGCTCGCTGACCAGCCCCATGAAGTTGCGATGCGCGGCCGTCTGGTTTGCGGTCGCGATCTGCCAGCCGGCGAAGTTGCTGCTGCCGACATAGATCACCTTGCCCTCGCGCACCAGTTGCTCCATCGCCTGCCAGATCTCCTCCCACGGCGTTTCGAGATCAATATGGTGCATCTGGTAAAGATCAATATGATCGGTCTGAAGCCGCCGCAGGCTCTCTTCGCAGGCCCGGCGGATATGATAGGCCGAAAGCCGCCGTTCATTCGGCTGGTCGCCCATCCGGCCGTAGACCTTCGTGGCCAGCACGATCGAATCCCGCCGGCCACCTCCCTGTGAGAGCCATCGGCCGATGATCTGCTCCGTCCAGCCCTCTCCTTTTTTCCAGCCGTAGACGTCCGCGGTATCGAAAAAATTGATCCCGATCGCCCGGGCCTCGTCCATCATGGCGTGGCTCTCTTTTTCGCTTGTTTCCGGTCCGAAGTTCATCGTCCCCAGACACAGACGGCTGACCTCTAATCCGGTTCGTCCAAGTTTTGTATAAATCATGATAAGGCCGTCCCCACCTGCCGTCCATGGTATCAAATCACGCTCGATAAATCACTTGAAATGCAGGCCGAAATCATATAAGATGACAGGCCTTCGATTCTAAAGGTAAAACTGCCATGGCATCCGTAAAAGACAATAAGAATATCGCGCAATTCCGACGGTTGATTGACCGGCTGGATGAGAAAATCCTTTCCTTGCTCAACGACCGCGCGAAAATTGTGATGCAGATCGGGAAGCTGAAAAAAGCCCGTCTGTCCGATCTGCATGCCCCCGAGCGCGAAATAGAAATTTACGAACGGCTTTCCCGTTTGAACAAGGGGCCGTTTCCGGACGAGGCGCTCCGCGCCGTCTTCCGCGAAATCATCTCGGGCTCGCTGTCCCTGGAGGGGCCGCTCAAGGTGGCCTATTTCGGGCCGAAGGCGACCTTCACGCATCTGGCCAGCCTCCGGCAGTTCGGTTTTTCGGCGTCTTATGTTCCGGTCAACACCATCAAGGAGGTCTTCAGCGAGGTGGAACGGGGGCGTGCGGACTACGGTGTTGTCCCGATCGAGAACTCGACCGAGGGGGTTGTGAATTACACGCTGGACATGTTCGTGGATTCTCCGCTGAAGATCGTCGGCGAGGTGATGCAGGAGGTGTCCCATCACCTGATGAACAAAAGCGGCAAGATGGGGGATGTGAAGCATATCTATTCCCACCCGCACGCGATCGCGCAATGCCGTGTCTGGCTGGAGAACCATCTGCCGCATATTCCGACGACCGAGGTCTCAAGCACGGCCACGGCGGCCGAGCGTTGCAATGAAGATCCGTCGGCCGCGGCGATCGCGTCGGAGCTGGCGGCCCGGCTGTACGGCCTTACGATCATTCAGCGGCGGATCGAGGACAACATCAATAACTTCACGCGGTTTCTTGTGATCGCCCGGAAAGGCCTGGGGCGGACCGGCCGGGACAAAACCTCGATCCTATTCACGATCCGCGACCGGGTCGGCGCGCTGCACGACATGCTGAAACCGTTTTCCCGGTACGGGCTCAACCTGACCAAGATCGAATCCCGGCCGTCGAGGAAGAAAGCCTGGGAATATATCTTCTTCGTGGATATCGAGGGACATCAGGAGGACGAAAAGGTCACAACGGCGCTGGAACAGCTCAATGAGCAATGCCTTTTCTTAAAAGTCCTGGGGTCCTATCCGGTCGCACAGGAAAAAAGGAAATGAGCAGGCCCCCACATAAAAACAAACCGATTGCGGTCGGCCGACATATTGAATCCATCGAGCCTTACAAGCCGGGCAAGCCGCTGGAAGAGCTTGAACGCGAGCTTGGGATCAAGGACGCAATCAAACTGGCCTCAAACGAGAACCCGCTCGGCCCGTCGAAGAAGGCCCTGGCTGTTTTAAAAAAAGGCCTGACCGGTCTGCACCGATATCCGGAGGGCAGCGGCCGGCGGTTGCGTGAGGCGATTGCGCAGAAACATAAGCTCAAACCGGAGCAGGTAATCCTGGGCAACGGTTCGGATGAGATCATGGACCTGGCGGCCAAGACCTTTCTTTCGCCGGGCGATGAGGCGATCCTCGGAGAGCTTACGTTTGCCATCTACCGCATCAGCGTGACGGCCCATCACGGCGTCGGCGTGCGGGTCCCGCTGCGCGACGGCCGGTATGATCTGCAGGCGATGGCGGCGCGGTTCACGCCCCGGACCCGGCTGGTCTTCATCTGCAATCCAAACAATCCGACCGGGACGATGATCCCCCGTCGCGAACTGGACCGTTTTTTGTCCCGATTGCCGCCCAATGTTCTTGTGATCATGGACGAGGCCTATGCCGAATATGCCGACGATCCGGAATTCCCGAACACGATCGAGGACGTGAAACGGGGCGCGCCGATCCTGGTGCTTCGGACCTTCTCCAAGATGTACGGACTGGCCGGTCTCCGTATCGGGTACGGACTGGCTGCGCCGGAGGTGATCGAGGCGATGAACCGCGTCCGGCTGCCGTTCAACACCAACCGCCCGGCCCAGGCCGCGGCCCTGGCTGCGCTGTCGGACGAAAGGCACGTGGCCCAAAGCCTTCGGATCAACCGCGAGGGACGACGTTATCTGTCGGAATCGTTTGCGGCCCTGGGAATGAGATTTCTGCCGAGCCAGGCCAACTTTATCTATGTCGATATCGGCCGGGACGGCGGGGCCGCGTACAAACAACTTCTTCAAAAGGGTATCATCGTCCGTCATATCCGGGGGACATGGCTTCGTGTTTCGATCGGCCGTCCGGCCGAGAACCGGCGATTTGTGAAGGCGCTGGCCGAAGTCTTAAAAAATAAAAAGGGAAAGGATTTTCCATGATCATTGTCTTAAAACCGAATGCGACCGAGAAAGAGATCAACCATATTATTGAAAAGCTGAAGGAGTGCGGCCTCAAGCCGCATGTCTCCCGAGGGGAGGAGCGCGTGATCATCGGGGCGATCGGGGATGAGCGCCAGCTTTCGAGTCAGCCGCTCTCGATCTTCCCGGGCGTCGAAAAGGTGATGCCGATTCTGGCGCCCTACAAGCTGGTCAGCCGCGAATTTAAAAAAACCGACAGCATTGTGGAGGTGGCGAAGGGCGTCAAGATCGGCGGGAAGAAGATCCATGTGATGGCCGGCCCCTGCGCCGTTGAAAAACAGGACTTGCTGATCCGGATCGCGCAGGAAGTGAAAGAGGCCGGTGCGACGATCCTTCGGGGCGGAGCCTTCAAGCCGCGCAGCTCTCCCTACAGCTTTCAGGGACTGGAGGAAAAAGGCCTGGAGTTCCTGGTGGAGGCCCGGAGGAAGACCGGACTCCCGATCGTGACGGAAGTGTTGGACCCGCGGGATGTGGCGCTGGTGGCCGAACATGCCGATATCCTCCAGATCGGCGCGCGGAACATGCAGAACTTCCGGCTGCTGACCGAGGTAGGGGCCTACGACAAGCCGGTGCTGCTCAAGCGGGGCCTGTCGGCCACGATCAAGGAGTTTCTGCTCTCGGCCGAATACATCATGGCGCGCGGTAATCACAGGGTCATTCTATGCGAGCGGGGGATCCGGACGTTTGAGACCGCGACGCGAAACACGCTTGATCTGTCCGCCGTCCCGGTAATCAAGGGAATGAGTCATCTGCCGATCATCGTGGACCCGAGCCATGCGACCGGAAGATGGGATCTGGTTGTTCCGCTCGCTCGCGCGGCCGTAGCGGCCGGCGCGGACGGGATCATGGTCGAGGTGCACCTGAATCCGGAAGAGGCGCTCTGCGACGGCGAGGAATCGATCAAGCCGAACAAGTTCAAGGCGATGATGGGAGAACTTAAAAAAATTGCGGAAGCGATCGGCCGCGAAATCTAAGTCGAGTTTGATGAAACGTCCGTTCCGCAAGATCGTGATCGTCGGCGTCGGCCTGATCGGCGGTTCGATCGGACTGGCCGTCCGAAAAAAACGCCTGGCGGAGACGGTCGTCGGCGTGGGCCCCCGCGCGGATGAATTAAAACGGGCCGTTGCGCTGAAGGCGATTGATGCGTACGCAACGGATGACCGGACGGTCCGAAAAGCGGTTGCGGGCGCGGATCTGGTTGTTCTGGCCGCACCGGTCGGCCGATTGGAGACGTCGGCCCGTGATCTGTCCTCCGCGCTTCCGAGAAAAACCGTGGTCACGGACGTGGGCAGCGTCAAAGGCCCTCTGGTCCGCCGGTTGGAATCGCTCGTTTCCCCCGACCCTTCACGGCGGTCGCAATTTGTGGGCGGCCATCCGATCGCGGGCCGTGAAACGTCCGGCATCGAGGCGGCCTCGGCAGACCTGTTTGCGGGCGCCCTATGCATTCTGACGCCGACCGACCGAACGGGCCCCAAAGCGGTTGAGACCGTCCAACGATTCTGGGAGGCGATCGGGGCCCGGACCGTTTCAATGGATCCCGATGCTCACGACCGGATTCTCGCGACCGTAAGCCACCTGCCGCATCTGGTCGCATATGCACTGGTGAACACCGTCCTCGAGCTTCAGTCCAAAAACGGCGATCTGCTCTCTTACTCCGGGGGCGGCTTCAGGGATTTCACCCGCGTGGCGGCCAGCTCCCCCGAGATGTGGCGCGACATCTGCCTGTTCAATCGGGAAAATCTGTTGGCCGTGATCGAGGCCTACGAGAAAATCCTGGACCGATTGAAACGACTGATGGTCGAGGGCAACGCGGAAGGGCTCCGGCGCGAGTTCGAACGCGCCCAAGCGGTCAAGGAGAAATTAAGGTAATATGAAACCGATCGTCGTCCGAAAAAGCAAGGGACTTCAAGGGACGATTACCGTGCCCGGGGATAAATCCATCACCCACCGCGCGATCATCCTGGGCGCCCTGGCCCGCGGAACGACGGTGGTGAAGGGCTATCTGCCGTCCGAGGACTGTCTTCATACTGCTTCGGCCTTTCGTTCGATGGGAATCCCGATCGAGGAAGGGAAGAAAGCCGGCGATCCATTGCGGATCGAAGGAAAGGGACTGCGCGGCCTTTCCGAGCCGTCGGCTGTTTTAGACCTTGGAAATTCCGGAACCGCCTTAAGGCTTTTGACCGGCGTCCTGGCCGGCCGGGACTTTTTTTCGGTCGTGACCGGAGACGAGTCGCTGCGGCGCCGGCCGATGCGGCGCGTCGTCGTCCCGCTCCGGCAGATGGGGGCCGAGATCCACGGACGGCAGGACGGAGATCGGGCGCCGCTGGCCGTTTGCGGGCGGCGGCTGAAAGGCATTGCGTATGCCTTGCCGGCGGCCAGCGCGCAGGTCAAGTCGGCGCTGCTCCTGGCCGGGCTTCTGGCCGACGGCCGGACCGTCTTGACCGAACCGTTTCCCTCGCGGGATCATACCGAGCGGATCTTCCGCGGCATGGGAATCCCTCTGGAGATCAAAGGTGCGGAACTCTCGTTCGATCCGCCGTCCGAATTTTCCGGCCGTGAAATCCTTGTGCCTGGAGACTTCTCTTCGGCCGCGTTCTTTATCACGGCCGCCACGATCGTGAAAAATTCGGAGCTGACGATCCGGAATGTGGGCGTCAACCCCACGCGCACCGGCCTTCTGGAACTCCTCGCCGAGATGGGAGCCGATATCCGGCTTGAGAACCGGCGCGAGTTCAATCAGGAGCCGGTGGCCGATCTCGTAGTGCGATCGCGGCCTTTGAAGGGCCTCCGGGTCCGGCCCGAGAGCGTACCCAAAACGATTGATGAGTTCCCGATCCTCTGCGTCGCCGCAGCCGTGGCCGAAGGCGAAACCGTGATCCGGGGGGCGGAAGAGCTTCGGGTGAAGGAGTCGGATCGAATCCGTACGATCACCCTGGAGCTCTTAAAAATGGGCGCCGATATCGAAGAGCTTCCGGACGGGCTTTTGATCCGCGGCGGCCGTAAACTTTCCGGGGCCCGGTGTGCCGGTCACGGCGATCACCGGATCGCGATGGCACTGGCGGTGGCCGGCCTGGCGGCCGACGGGGAGACGACGGTTGAAGGGAGCCAATGGATCGCCACCTCTTTTCCCGGTTTCGAACAACTACTCCAATCGGTCGCCCAATAAGGACGAGTACCAATTATGTTTCTGCTCAAAACGTTCCAGCTGCGAGGCCGCAGGGCCGAGGCGACCGGAGCGTACGAAGCAGGTACGTGAGGATCGCCGAGGACCGAGAACAAAGCAGATGGACGTTTTCAGAAGAAACATCATTGCGATTGACGGGCCGGCCGGCTCCGGGAAGAGCAGCGCCGCCCGCCTGCTGGCAAAAAAGCTGGGCTATCTTTATCTGGACACCGGAGCCCTTTACCGTGCCGTGGGATGGAAGGCGCTGAAGGAAGGAATGAATCTCCAGGATGAAGCGGCGGTCAAGGTATGGTGCGCGAAGCTGGACTTGACGGTTAAACCGGACGGCGATGGCATGAGAGTCTACGTGAATGATCAGGACGTATCAGGCGAAATCCGGACGCCGGAAGTCAGCCGGGCCGCGGCGGCCGTCGCGGTGGTGCCCGCGGTCCGTCGGCGATTGCTGGGAATCCAACGGGCGATTGGGGAAAAAGCCGTCGCGCAGTGCGGCGTCGTGGTGGAAGGGCGCGACATCGGAACGGTCGTGTTTCCGGACGCGCCGGTCAAATTTTTTCTTGAGGCTTCGCCGGAGGTCCGCGTCAAGCGTCGGCATAGGGAACTTGAACAGCAGGGTCTGACGGTTGACCTGTCGGCGACCCGGCGGGAGATCGACACGCGGGACCTGAAAGACGCCAGCCGGGAGGTCGCGCCGATGAAGCCGGCGGCGGACGCGATGCGAATTGATTCCACGGCCCTGACGCTGGAAGGGGTGGTCTCGGCGATGGGGGAGGCGATTTTTAAAAAGCGGTCCGAGATCGCGGACTGATATGTTCTACGCGATCGTGCATGCGCTTTTGAAAGTGTTGGGGCGGCTGCTGTTCCGGCTGCGCGTCATCGGCGCGGAGCATATTCCTAAGACCGGACCGGTTTTGATCGCCCCGAACCATGTCAGCTATCTGGATATTCCGTTCCTGGGTGCCATGGTTGACCGGCCGCTTCATTTTATGGGGAAGGCCGGCCTCTTTCGCGGCCGCTGGGTCGGGTGGCTCTATCGTGCGCTGCACAGTTTTCCAATCGAACGCGGACCGCGTTCCCGAATCGGGCTGATGGAGGCCGTGAATCGTCTCAAGGAAGGCCATTGCGTGGCGATCTATCCCGAAGGCGGGCGGAGTTTGAGCGGACGGCTCCAGAAACCGATGCCGGGGATCGGGATGATCGTCGCGTTGAGCGGGGCGAAGGTCATTCCGGCCTATGTGGCCGGAACGGACAAGATTCTGCCCGTCGGCGCAAGGATGATCCGGATCCATCCGGTCAGGGTGTATATTGGTGAACCGATTGATTTCACGGATCAAATCCAGAAGGGGGGCGGGAAAAAGCTCTATCTGCACATCAGCCGCACCGTGATGGAGCAGATCGCCCGGCTGGAGGCTCTCGCCACGGGTCGGCCGGTCCAAAAGAGTGATCCGGTTCCCGATGCGGCCGTCAAGGGCGAAAGTAATTAAGGTAGTGACAAACCCTAAAAAAATATAGTACAATGCGCCCTTCTGTCCGCTGCGGTTTCGCAGCAGGCAGGCGGTTTTGGACGAAAATCGCAATAAACCAAACGAATCAGAAAGGGGATACGGACCCGCATGATGTTTTCGGAAGATGCACCGATGGCTAAAACGGCAGAAGCCCAGGATGAAGAGTTCTCGATGGATTTGCAGGCCCTCTATGAGGAGTCTTTCAAGAATTTGAAGGAGGGAGGAGTCGTCGAGGGGACGATCATCGCGATCCAGCAGGCCGGTGTGGTGGTGGATATCGGTTACAAATCCGAAGGGCTGATCCCCTCAAGCGAATTCAGCAACGCCGAGATCGCGGCCCTCAAGGTCGGCGAGATCATCCAGGTTTATCTGGAGGAGCGTGAAGACAGCGAAGGAAACCTCATCCTGTCCAAAGAGAAGGCGGCCACGATGAAGGTCTGGGAGGTTTTGGAAAAATCCTTCGAAAAGGCCGAGGTGGTCGAGGGCAGGATGGTTTCGAAGGTCAAGGGCGGGATGATGGTGGATATCGGCGTCAAGGCCTTCCTGCCGGGCTCGCAGATTGACCTTCACCCGGTCCGGGATCTCGACGCACTAATCGGAAAGACCTTCCCGATGAAGATCATCAAGATGAATCACCGCCGGGGCAATATCGTGGTGTCCCGCCGCGTGATCTTGGAGGACTCCCGGGATAAAAAACGCCGCGCCGCCATGGCCACGCTGGAAGACGGGCAGCGGGTGGACGGCCTGGTCAAGAATATCACGGACTACGGGGCCTTTATCGATCTGGGCGGCATCGACGGTCTCCTTCATATTACGGACATGTCCTGGGGCCGGGTGAGTCATCCCTCCGAGGTCCTGTCGGTCGGCGACCGGGCCCAGGTCGTCATCCTCAAATACGATAAAGAAACCGGCCGTGTCTCGCTCGGGCTGAAGCAGAAGACGCCTGATCCGTGGACCCAGGTGGAGGCCAAATATCCCGTCGGGACCCGGATCCAGGGAAAGATCGTGAGCATCACGGACTACGGGGCCTTCGTGGAACTCGAGCCCGGGATCGAGGGGCTGGCCCATATCTCGGAGATGTCCTGGAGCCATGAAGTCCGCCATCCCTCCAAACTGGTTTCGGTCGGGGACCATGTGGAGGTGGCCGTCCTGATGGTGGATCGGGCCAACCGGAAGATTTCGCTGGGCATGAAGCAGGCCATGCCGAATCCCTGGACCGCGGTCGAGGGAAAATATCCGATCGGCAGCCGGGTCACCGGCAAGATCAAGGGGCTGACCGACTTCGGCGCGTTTATGGGTCTGGAGGAAGGGATTGACGGTTTGATCCATATTTCGGACATGTCCTGGACCAAGCGCCTGACCCATCCCTCCGAACTCTTCAAAAAAGGCCAGCCGGTCGAGGCCGTCGTCCTCAAAGTGGACAAGGAAAAGGAGCGGTTGTCGCTCGGCTACAAGCAGCTTCAGGCCGATCCGTGGGAGACCGGGATCGCCGAGAAATACCACGTCGGGGACGTGGTGAAATGCAAGATCATCAAGGTGACCGATTTCGGCGTCTTTGTCGAGCTGGAAGACGGGGTGGAGGGACTGATCCATGTCAGCGAAACCGGCATCGAGCCGTCCTCCCGCATCGGGGACGCCATGCAGGCCAACGACGTCATCCGCGCCCAGATCATCAAGATGGATATCCCGGAACGCAAAATCGCCCTGAGCATCAAAGCCTACCAGCACGAGCAGGAACGGGCCCAGAAAAAAGACAAGTAGAAAGAAAACGGGACCGAAGATGAAAAGGCATCCGTTGATCGTCGGCGTGATCGTGTTGGCCGGTCTGGCCGTTCTCTACTTCATCGCCACCTACTCCTCCGCCGTGATCGGGTCGGGCGGGGGCCTCCTCGACGACCGCATCGCCCTGGTCAGGATCGAGGGCGTCATCCTCGATTCCACCGAGACGATCGAAGAACTCCATCGGTATAAAGACAGCTCCGGAATCAGGGCGATCATCCTCCGGATCAACAGCCCCGGCGGCGGCGTCGTCCCCTCGCAGGAGATCTACGAGGAGGTCCGGAAGATCCGCGAGGAGGGGAAGAAGACGGTGGTCGTCTCGATGGGAACGGTGGCCGCGTCCGGCGGGTATTACATCGCATCCGCCTCGAACCGGATCGTGGCCAATCCGGGCACACTCACCGGAAGCATCGGTGTGATCATGGAACTGGCCAATATGGAAGGGTTGTTTAAAAAAATCGGCGTGGAGAGCGTGGTGATCAAGAGCGGCCGGAACAAGGACGTCGGCTCGCCTTTCCGCAAGATGCTCCCGGAAGAGCGGGCGATACTGCAACAGTTGATGGACGATGTCCATACCCAGTTCATCCAAGCGGTGGCCGATGGCCGCGGACTAACGGAAGATCGGGTGCGCGGGCTGGCGGACGGAAGCGTCTTCACCGGACGTCAGGCCAAGGAGCTCGGTCTGGTGGACGAGATCGGCAATCTTCAAGACACCGTCCAGCTTACGGCCGACATCGTTGGAATCAAAGGCAAGCCGCGGATCGTAGAATCCCGAAAGCGGGGCTCGTTACTGGACCTGCTGAGAAACGAGTTTTTGGGCGGTCTGCCCAGTATGCAACTGCCTCAGGTTGGCGTATCACTTAAATACCTGATGTCGTTCTAGGCGAATCCCTGCCTGAATTCAAGAGGAGAACGGATATGACCAAAGCCCAACTGATCGAAGCGATGTCTCAGAAGGTGACCCACCTGACCAAGCGTCAAACCGAAATGATCGTCAACACGATCTTCAACAGCATACGGCAGTCGCTGGCGAACGGGGGCAAGATCGAGATCCGAGGTTTCGGGAGCTTCAAGCTCCGCAGCCGGCGAATGCGGGAGGGCCGGAACCCCAAGACCGGCTCTCAGGTCCATGTCCCGGCCAAGCGCGTGCCGTTCTTCAAGGCCGGAAAAGAATTAAAAGAGATCGTAAACGGTTAAAAGTTCTCTCTTTAGTGGTATAATTAACGAGAAACGTTCTGCCTGAAATTAGTGATAGGTCTAAATTCACATGCTTCCAGAGACAAGAACATCGCTTCATTACGGCATTAATTTTGTGGTTGCGCCGGCACCCGTGCTTGAGCAACAGAGATTTCTGCGCTTTCAACAAGAACTGGCAATAAAAAAAGTTGAATTTCAGCATTCTGAGCAGCGTAAGCGCCAAGGGTTTATTCTCATTGCTGCTGAGCCACAACCGCTTGAAGTAAAAATATTGGAAGTTGGTCCTCAGGTAGGCCAACTTTTAGTATTGTCTCCAAATCCGAGAACACAGTTAAACGCTTTTATCGAATATGCTGAGATTATTTGTGAAACATTTAAGCTTGTGTGGCGAGAGGCGGTTCAAATTTTATCTCGTGACGTTACGATTCGTCATTTATATCAGTCAGAGGGCGATCATGCCTTTAAATACTTGTGGGAAACAAGACTTGGGCAGATTGAAAAGGGTCTTTCAAGTCTAGGCAGACCTGTTCTGGGAGGAGGACTGAGGTTGGTCATGCCTCCGCCAGAAGGTGAGGCTGATGGGACGCAGGTTGAAGTAAAAATCGAATCGTTTTTGAGAGATTCTAAGATGTTGTTCATAGAAACACAGTTTGTATGGCCACGGCCTGTTCCTATTGATGCTGGCTTTAAACCTCGAATTCTCTTGGAACAAGTCGAGCGCTTTGCCATGAATGAAGTTGTTAACTTTGTGTTGAGGGGGAAAAATGATTAATCGAGATGAACTTGAGAATAGTAGATCCCCGGAAACCTTGTCTGAAAAAAATCAGACCTATGCAAGTCCAACTCATGAATCAGACCTGGATTCTTGGGGCCAGCCGCCAATCGCCAACTTTTATTTGGTTACAAAAGGTGATACTTTTGTCGGTTATGAAATTAAGGGTTTCTATGCGTCTTCCTCTTATCCAGAACGGCACGCTTCTGATTTACTATTGAGTGCTGAATTAGAGGCATGGGAGCTGGCAAGTTCTGAGTCCCTTGACCTCATTGATCGGTCTGCTACGTGATTTATGCAGAGAGGAGATATCGTAATGGTGCGTCTCCCTCAGCCTGCGAGTGCTTTTCAAGGGAGGGAGCAAATCGGGATACGACCTGCTGTCATCGTCCAAAATGAGTTGGCGTTTTCTCTTTTACCCACCGTATTAGTCACACCGTTTACGTCTAACCTGGGAGCACTGCGTTTTAATGGAACATCCCTTGTAAAATCTACCGCACGTAATGGTCTTGACAGGGACTCTGTGTTGTTAGTTTTTCAGACACGCGCTATCGATAGAAATCGAATCGAACGCTTCATGGGTAAATTGGACGACTTAGACCTACAACGATTGGATACACTCCTACAACAACTTCTCTTGCCAAATAATTAACTGTCTTTTTAATCGTTCTGTCCTTAACAAAGCATTAATCACTTTTCACAGACCTTTACCTAAAGTTCATCAAATTCTCTTCTATAGCTGCCTGCAACGATCCGCAACGATAAATCGGGATTGATCTTTAGACCCGATAAAGACTAAAATCGAACCTCAAATGGTATGCGTTTGTAGCAATGGCGCGCTATTACCATCATCTTTAAACCATTTCGCCATCACGAGGCCGCGACTTTCCATTTTTGAAAGCAGAATAACATCATGGCCCTTATCAAAAAACAGCGTACGAAGAATAGCAACGGCGCCGATCTGAGCTTTGAGGAGAAGCTCCGACAGGCCTGCCTGCCGGCAGGCAGGTTCGCCCGCCTGCGCGCGCTGAGAGGGAGGTAAGAAAGGAAATGGTGTTTGACTCCATTTTACAAGGTAGAGATGTCGGCAAAATAAGTAGAATCGATACTCAAGGAAAGTAACTTGCCAGAATCAATTCTCACAATTCTTTCATCGCTTACCTTTAGTGGTATCCTCACCGCATTACTGCTCTTTCTTACAAGAAGCTGGTTAAGTGAGAGGTTGAAGCAATCCATTGAACACGAGTACGCGCAGAAATTGGAAACTTATAAACATGCATTAAGAGCAGAGCATGAAATAGCAATTGAACGCCTCCGAGCAAGTAATGCTCAAGAGCGAGCCGTTCAAAGTACTGCAACGTCATCCTTTGCAGAAAGTCACAGGGCTGCCCATGAGCGCCGTCTTGCGGCAATTGAGATCACTTGGAAGGCAATCTTCAAACTCCGCTCAGTTATATCACCAGCTCTGTTAATTCTCGATTATATTCCATCGGACAAACAGGGACAGCTTCTAACGAATTCAACTATGCGTGAATTCTTCGATAAGCTATCGATGAAAACGTTGAACGAGATATTTTCGGAAGATGGCAAAGAGGCTGACGTGCGCCGGCCATTTGTTAGTGAAGGCATTTATTCTCTATGGTCTGCATATAGATCACTCATAGCACTAATCTACGTTATGACGATCGCGGGGAAGATTGAGGGGAAAATAGATCCGTGGCATCAAAATCTTGATATTCGCAAACTTCTTTCTGAAATAATGACTACTCAAGAATTTGAGCAGTTTTCGCAGTTGATAGTAGGCCGACTTCAATTCATGTCAGATACGATAGATCGAAAGATACTCACCCAAATGCGTTTAATGGTTTCAGGAGAAGAATCTGGTGCGATTGGTCTCGAACAGGCTCAGAAAATTAGTGACATAGTAACTCGCCTTGATCAAAAAAGGCAGGCGGACTCCCGCTTATCTGAGCCAGCTGTATGAGGCAGGCGATGGCTAACTCAGGTAACACCATGCTTAATTGAAGAAAGGAAATGGAGTCTGACGCCGATTTTTGATCCTTATTTTCAGAATCTTTTAGGAATGTACAGAACAGGTCATAGCCGCTGCCTTGCGGAGGCCTGTTGGCAATCAAAGGACGGTAAGGAATCGGCATGACCAGACCGACCAAACTTGAACTCACCTGGATCGGCAAGGAGAACCGGCCGAGGCTGGAGCCGCGCATTTTGCTGGAGGCCCCGGAGAAATCTTGCCACGCGGCGCACCGCGTCACCGACCACGATCTCTTCGATAACCGCCTCATCTTCGGCGATAACCTCCTCGCCCTCAAAGCCCTTGAGCGGGAGTTCACCGGCAAGATCAAGTGCATCTATATCGACCCGCCTTACAACACGGGTTCTGCTTTTGAGCATTATGATGACGGCGTTGAGCATTCGATTTGGCTGTCGCTCATGCGCGATAGGTTGGAACTGCTTCACGCATTGCTTGCGGAAGACGGCTCGCTTTGGGTTTCCGTTGATGATTCAGAAGGACATTACATGAAGGTCCTTTGCGACGAGATGTTCGGAAGACAAAATTTCGTGGCGACAATCGTCTGGCAGAAGAAGCACACTCGCGCGAACGATGCGAGATGGCTTTCGGACAACCACGACTTCATTTTGTGCGTTGCCAAGAACAAGTCTGTTTGGAAGCGCAACCTGCTGCCACGCGAAGAGGGTAGTGATGGAGGTTACACAAATCCTGACAGCGATCTGCGTGGACCTTGGGCATCGGGGCCCTGTCATGCGAAGACACCCAACCCGAAAGACATTTACGAAATCACGACACCGTCCAGCAGAAAACTCATGCCTCCTCCGGGGACGAGTTGGCGGTTCAGCAAGGAACGATTCAAAGAACTGATCGCTGACAATCGCATCTACTTTGGGCCGAAGGGAACGAACGTCCCCCGGTACAAACGATTCAGGACCGAGGTGCAGGAGGGCCTTGTGCCCACCACCCTTTGGCTGCGTGATGAGGTGGGTGATAATCAAGACGCCAAGGCTGAGGTAAAGGCGTTCAATCCCGACGATGTGTTTTCTACGCCGAAGCCCGAGCGTCTGATGCGACGCATTCTTGAGATCGGGACCAACCCCGGCGACTGGGTCCTCGACTCCTTCGCTGGCTCCGGCACTACCGGCGCCGTCGCTCACAAAATGGGCCGGCGCTGGATCATGGTGGAGCTGGGCGAGCATTGTCATACGCATATCATTCCACGCTTGAAAAAGGTCATTGACGGCGAGGATAAGGGCGGGATTACCGAGGCCGTCG
>CAKKOZ010000026.1 GCA_919901335.1 Nitrospiria bacterium
GCCTCCCCCTCTCGCTCGCTTCCGCTCGCTGGATGGATACCCACCGGATACCGCGAGCTAAAAGTCTGGTATCTTCTAAAACCGACACTGGAATTAGCAGCCCGACCCCATTATAATAGGCCCATGAATCGGCGTCAGTTCCTATTGGGTTCTTTCGGCCTGATCGCGGCTGGCTTGATTTCCCGAAAGGGATTCGGGAAGAGCGAGGATCGAATCGTGAAGATCGAGAAGATTCATAAAACGGAAGACGAATGGCGGAAGCGGTTGACGCCCGAGCAATTCCATGTCCTGCGTGATGAAGGCACGGAACAGCCGTTCACCAGCCCGCTCAATGAGAACAAGCAGAAGGGCCGGTATGCCTGCGCCGGCTGCGAGCTGCCGCTGTTTGGCTCCGAGATGAAGTTTGACAGCGGCACCGGCTGGCCGAGCTTCTTCACCTCCATCGAAGGACGGCTCGAAACACGACTCGACTTCAAACTGCTCTTGCCCCGGACCGAATACCACTGCGCCCGCTGCGGCGGCCATCAGGGGCATGTCTTCAAGGACGGCCCCCCGCCCACCGGCCAGCGCTGGTGCAACAACGGCGTCGCGCTGAAATTTATCCCCGCATAGAGCTTACACCGGTTTACCTGAAATATTTCCTGAGAATTTCATTCTCCCCGATGCGAGGATCAGCGGGCGCCAGCTCGACCGTCTTTTTAAAATGCGTCCCCGCCTCAACGCGTTTTTATTGATCGAACAATCGTCGGAAGTTCAGCCGGCGTATGGGCCACGAAATCGGGTTTGGCATCGATGCGCTCCGCGTAGCCCCACGCCGCCCAGATCGTCGTCGCGCCAAAAGCCCGGCCGAGTTTCATGTCGGTTTCCGTGTCTCCGATCATGACGGCCTGTCCGCTCGCTTGATTGAAGCCGCTTCGGCGGGCGGCCTCTTTCAGCACCATTGGATCAGGCTTGCTTTTTGAGCAGGTGTCACCGCCGATAACGGCCGTGACGAATTTGTCCAGACCCAGGACCTCCAGCAGCCGGAGGGAGATCCGTTCGGGCTTGTTCGTGATGACAGCCAGCCGGCCCAACGCCGATAGCGGCTCCAGCGCCGCCGCGATTCCGGGATAGAGCCGGGTCTCGACGGCGATGTTTTCCAGATAGTCGGCCTCATACCGTTCCCGGACCTCGGCCAGCCGCGCGTCGTCCTGTTGGATGTAATCGTCAAAGCAGGCCCGATAGAGCGGGTCCATGCCCTTGTTGATCCAGGGACGTACGGCCTCGTCCGGCCGGGCCGGCAACGAAAGTCCGGCGCGTACGCGGTGAACAACCGCCGTCATATCGGCCCGGCTGTCCTCCAGCGTGCCGTCGAGATCCAGACCGATGAGATTCATATCCTACGGCCCTGCCGATGCCTTGCGGGTCACCTCTTCCTTGCTCCCTTTGCCGCGCTCGTGTTCGGTCACTTTTCTAGCTCCGCTCAACGAACCTTTGTAGGCCGAAAACGGACGCGCATTGTGGCTGAACACTTCGTGCGCCATTCCGCCGGGGATCAACAGGATGTCGCCCGCCTCGATCGTGATCGGATACTCGTCAAAATGAAACGTGATCGCGCCCGACACGGCAGCCCGGATCTCGGGCTCGTCATGCGCGTGGCGGTCCCGCTCGAACCACGGGGCGACCGTTTGAAGGTCGTACACGCCGTAGCCGAATCGCTTCATCTCCTCCGTGACGGATTCGGCCGTCGGTTCCTCCTTCCTTCCCCACTTAATGAGTTTCACGCCGTTTGGGAACGTTGCCGTTCTGGACCGCTCGATCATGGTTTTCCCTCCTTGCCGTGTGATCCGATGAACCGTATTCTGCGATGGTTAACGACGGTCTTGAGCGGAATCCACACTCCAGAGACCGCCTCCCTGCGTGGAGATGAACAGAAAAACGAAGCAATAGAGCGCCGCAAGTTCCCCGCCGTTTTGGATCGGAAAGAGCGCCTTCATTCCATGCGCCATCCAATAGGCGACCGCCATGAGACCGCTGCAAAGGAAGGCGGCCTGCCTCGAGTACAACCCGATCATGACCAAAGCCCCGCCGACCAGTTCAATCGGCCCGGCGATGTAGGTGATGAACGCCGGCGTGCCCTCATGGGCCGGGAGCGGAAAGCCGAACAGCTTCTGAGCGCCATGCCATAGAAAGAGAAATCCGGCAACGATCCGCATCAGCGCATAACACTGGGGATTGAAGGATGACATAAATGACGGCATGCAAGCACCTCCTTTATTGATCGGCTTCATTGCATCGCGACAAACTCACGCGATCAGTTTTTCTTTTTCCTTCCGCGATAAGGCTTTGATCTCCCATTCCCGCTTCAACGCATGAGAACGGCTGATACACGATTCAGAGTAGACGATCTTCACCGGCCTCCGGCTTCGAGTGTAACGGGACGCGCGGCCGTCCTGGTGTTGATTTAAACGACGCGCCAGATCGTTGGTCATGCCGGTATAAAACGAACCATCATCGCATCTTAGAATATAGAGAATCCAGGTTCCGTCCTTGTTCCGCATCTAGCCGGCGGATTCCTTTGCGGCGCGCGTCGCCCGCCGGGCTTTCGGGTCGGCGTGATCGAGCCATGTTCGGATGCGATTCGCATCGCCGTATTTGCTCAATTCGCCCCACGAATTGAGCAGGACCACAATGACCGGGCGATCGGCGATTTCGGCGCGCATCACCAAACAATGTCCGGAATCGGCGATATAACCTGTTTTACTGAGGCCGATGTTCCATCGCCCGTTTCGGACCAGGCGGTTGGTATTCACGAATCGGATCTTCCATCCCGTCCGATGATCCGTCACAAAATCCGTCCCGACGGTCGAGAGCTCGCGAATCAGAGGATAGCGATCGGCGGCCTCCACCAAGATGACCAGGTCTGCCGCAGTCGAAAGGTTCCCGCGATGCAGACCCGCGGCATCCCGGAACGCGGTATCCTTCATGCCAAGCCCCCGGGCCTTATCGTTCATGGCCGCCACAATGGCCTCGGCGCCTCCGGGAAACGTGCGTCCCAGAGCCGCGGCCGCCCGATTCTCCGAGCCGGCCAGCGCGATCTTCAGCAGGTCGCGGCGCGTCAGTTCTGTCCCAAAACTGAGTTTGGAACCGGAACCGCGCAGCCGGTCGCGATCCGCCCGGGTGATGGTAATCACCGCCTTGTCCGGAAGCCCAGCGTCAAGGATGACCATCGCGGTCATCAATTTAGTGAGCGACGCGATCGGCCTTTGGGCATGCGTCTTCTTTTCGTACAGCACGCGGCCGTCGCGGTCATCCACAACGAGCGCCGCGTCTGAACGCAGAAACAGCTTCCTCGGATCCGGATAGGAGATGACTAAATTTTCAGCGTTAGGTTGCGGGGGGGAATTTGCCGATACCGGCCGCGGGCCGCCCGGGTCGGAACAACCGAGGGCGAGTTGGACAGCGATGAAAAACACCGTCCATTGCAACGTATGGGAATTTAGTCTCGAACCGATGGCCCACGCGTTAGACTTTTTTCCGTCCGCCGTCAAGAGCAATCAGACCTGCCCCTTCCAATTTTGTCTATCGGTCGGCTTCCCGTTCGAGCATGTCGAGACAATATTTGAGCACGTCAAGCTCGGACAGGATGCCCACCAGCTTCTTTTCCCGATCGACCACCGGCAGGCCACTGATCTTGTTCTTGAGCATCAACGCGATCGCCTCCTGCACGGGTTGATTCTCACGGATGGTGATGACATTCAGGGTCATCGCTTCCTCGACCGGCAGTTGCAGATAGGCATCATCCTGATCATTTTTGGGCAGCTTGAGGCTGGATCGGCCGCCCATTTGCCGCACATCACGATCGGAAATGATTCCGACTAGCTTGCCGTCTTTGGTGACCGGCAGCCGGCGGATCTCGCGGCGGGTCATTGTTTCAATCGCCTTCCCCACGGTCTCATGATGCGCAATGGTGATGGGGTCAGGGGTCATCAATTCGCTGACGGGTGTGCGTGCCATCATATACCTCATTGAATTAAAGATGGACTGGACGATCCGGTCTAAATTCCTGTCGCACTATAGCATGATTCGACATCGGTTAACAAGGGAGACGGGCCCGCGCGCGCACAACCTCCGCCCCGCATCCAGGCGGCCCTCCAGAGCGCTCCAAATTTCTCTGACGGCGGTCGCCCTGCTGCTTAATCATCCCGCCGCCGTCACCTGGGAATCGAGGGTTTCCCAACGGGCATAACAGGCCTCAAGTTCGGGGGTAATCGCTTCAAGCCGCGCCAGCGTCGAACTTATTTCTTCCGCCGGTTGGCGATAGAAGGCCGGATCGCCGACCTTCGCATGCAGCCGCACACGCTCGGCCTCAAGCGATTCAATCTTTCCAGGTAATACAATTAATTCACGCTGATCCTTAAAGGATAGCTTTCTTGATTCCCCCCCCCGCTTCCCGGTCGGTGCCGCGCTTCCCGGCTCCGGCGTTTTACCGGACGGAGGCGGTTCGGTCGCTTGCGCGGCCATCGTCTGTTGATATCGCATCCAGTCGGAATAACCGCCGACATACTCCCCAATCCGGCCGCCGCCTTCGAATACCAGCGTGCTCGTGATCACACCGTCCAGAAAAGCACGGTCGTGGCTCACCAACAGCAATGTGCCCTGGTAATCAAACAGCAATTCTTCCAGCAGCTCCAACGTTTCGACATCAAGATCATTGGTCGGCTCATCCATGACCAGCAGATTGGCCGGCTGTGCGAACAGCCGTGCCAGCAGCAACCGGTTGCGCTCGCCGCCGGAGAGCGTGCTCACGGATGACCGCAGTCGGTCCGGAGGGAAGAGAAAGTCCTGTAAATAGCCCGCGACATGACGGCTGCGGCCGTTGATCGTGACCGACGGACCGCCGCCGACGCTTTCCATCACCGTGGCCGCGGGATCGAGAAGGTCACGCTCTTGATCAAAATACGCGACCTGCAGCCGCGTGCCGCGATACAGGCGGCCGGAATCCGGTGACAGCTCGCCCAGCAGCAGCTTGATCAGGGTGGACTTGCCGGCGCCGTTGGAACCAACGATGCCGATGCGATCCCCGCGCATGATGCGTGCCGTGAAATCACGGATGACGCGCGTATCCCCGTAGCTGTAATTGACCCGTTCGGCCTCAAACACGAGTTGGCCGGACTTCCCGCCCTCTTCCAGCCTTAGATCCACATGACCCACACGCTCCCGGCGATTGCGACGTTGTTCACGCAATGCCTCGATCGCACGCACCCGTCCTTCGTTGCGCGTGCGGCGCGCCTTGACGCCCTGCCGGATCCAGACTTCCTCCTGGGACAGTTTTTTATCGAACAATGCGTTGTGCTGGGCCTCCACCGCGAGCTGCCCGGCCTTTTGGCGCAGATAGTCGTCATAATTTCCGGGCCAGGAGGTCAGCTTGCCTCGATCCAGCTCGATGATGCGCGTCGCGAGCCGCTTAAGAAACGCGCGATCATGGCTGATAAAGAGCACCGCTCCGGGATAGTTTAAAAGGAAATCCTCCAGCCAGGTGATCGCCTCGATATCGAGATGGTTGGTGGGTTCATCCAACAGCAGCACGTCCGGTTCGCACACCAGGCCGCGCGCCAGCATCGCGCGACGCCGCCAGCCGCCGGACAGGGACTGCATGCGGGTCGCGCCGTCCAGCCCCAGACGCGCCAGCACCGTTTCGACCCGTTGTTCCACCGCCCAGCCGCCGCGCGAATCCAGCTCATGTTGAAGTTCCGAAAGGCGCGCCACATCGGCGGGCGTATGCGCATGCGCCAGCTTCACGGCCGCGTGATGGTATTGCGAAAGCAGCCGGCCCAGCTCGGCCAGGCCGCCGGCCACGACATCAAAGACAGAGTCGCGGCTGTCAAGCGAGACTTCCTGCGCCAGATGCGCGATACGCGTGCTCGGGCGGACCCAGACCGTGCCGTCATCGGGCGCGATCTCACCGCTGAGCAGGCGCATCAAGGAGGATTTACCCTCGCCGTTTCGCCCCACAAGACAAACGCGCTCCCCTGGCCTGATCTCTAGATTCACATCCTTCAGGAGGGGGCGGGAGCCATAGGCGAGTGAAACCGTGTCGAGGCGTAATAGCGGCAACCCTACATCCGCCCCATCTCGCCCTTCACTTCCTGCGCGAGCGGATGATCGGGATGTTTGCCGACCAGCTGCGTCCAGATCTGCTTCGCGCCGACCGGATCGCGCTTGGATTGGAGAAGGATCAGCCCTTTGTTAAAAAGGGCCTCGGGATAATCTTTATGGATTGCGAGGAGCCGGTCCAACTGTTTAACCGCCTCTTCCGGTTTCTGCATGAAGATGTAGCAGTTCGAGAGGCTCAAACGGGCATGGATGTTTTTCGGATCCGCTTTCAAGGCCTGCTCGTAATAGTCCAGGGACTTCTCGAATCGCTGGATCATGAAATTGGCGTCTCCAAGACTGACCAGGGCCTGGACGTTGTTCGGCTCCGTCTCAATCTTTTTTTTATTGGCCTGAATCGTCTCCATCGAAAATCCGGTTTGATCCAGCGGCACCATGTAGAGTGAGAGTTGCTGCGGCGGCGGGGGCGCGGCCGGTTGCTGCATGGCCTGCGGCGGCGGGCTCATCGGCGCGGATGGCGACGGCGAGCTGTTCTGGTTGCAGCCAGCCAGAATCATGCCTGCCAAATAAAACAACGAGATGGAAAAAACCGTAAAGACTTTCTTCATTGCGATCTCCTTTTGTGATAAACCGGAAGATTAGAAATATCAGTTTTAACCGAAAATTTCAAGGACTATTTGCTTGAAAATAACCGACGGCTCCGGTACAATTCGGGCCGGTGAAATAACGGCACGAGGGAAAAATCTTGATCGACAGCCATGCTCATCTCTATGACCCTGTCTTCGACGCTGATCGCGACGAGGTCTTATCCCGCGCGCGCGATGCCGGAGTCGAGGCAATCATCTCGATCGGCTGTGATCTTGAGACCAGCCGCCGCGCCGTGGAGTCGGCCGATCGGAGTGAGATGATTTATGCCACGATCGGCGTCCATCCGCATGAGGTCAAGCATATCAACGACGCCACACTAGCCGAGATCGAGACACTGGCCGCGCATCGAAAAGTAGTCGGCTACGGCGAGATCGGCTTGGATTATTACTACCTGCATTCTCCCAGGGAGACGCAGCAGAAACAGTTCCGCCTCCAGATCGGACTGGCCAGGACGCTCGGCCTTCCGATCGTGGTTCATTCACGCGATGCGAAGGCGGATACGCTGGCCATATTAAAAGAGGAAGGCGCCGGGACGGTCGGCGGCGTGATGCATTGCTTCACGGGTGATCTTGAGATGGCCCGCGCGGCGATCGAATTGAATTTTTATATCTCGTTCTCGGGCGTACTGACGTTTACGAATGCACGCGCGCTGCGCGAGACGGCCCGTGCGCTGCCGCTGGACCGGATCCTGATCGAGACCGACTGCCCCTACCTCACGCCTGTTCCCCACCGCGGCCGCCGGAACGAGCCGGCCTATGTCCGACACACGGCCCATGCACTGGCCGAATTGCATCCATCCCGGACCCCCGAAGAAGTGATGCGGATCACGGCCGGCAACGCGGCCAGGCTTTTTGCCCTCTCCCGTCCTAACTCCCTGCCGTGATTGACTGATTTCAACCATCATGATACATTGGCGGCCATGACGGCGCAGACCCATTTCGGGAAATATCTGCTGATCGATAAAGTCGGCACAGGCGGCATGGCCGAACTCTTCATGGCCAAACAGACGGGCATGAAGGGTTTTGAGAAAGTGATGGCGATCAAGCGCATCCTCCCCCACCTCACCGAAGATGCCGAATTCGTCTCCATGTTCATCAATGAGGCCAAGCTGGCCGCGCTTCTGACCCACCAGAACATCGTCCAGATCTTCGACCTCGGCCATATCGAAAATTCCTTTTTTATCGCCATGGAATACGTGATGGGCAAGGACCTCAGGACGATCTTACAGCGCGCCAAAACGCTCAACCATCCCTTGTCCGTCGGGCATGCGCTGCTGATCATGAGCAAGGTTTGCGCCGGCATGGATTACGCCCACCGCAAAAAGGACCTGACCGGCCGGGACTTGAATCTCGTCCATCGCGACATCAGCCCGCAGAACATTCTGGTATCGTATGAGGGCGAGGTGAAACTGGTTGATTTCGGAATCGCGAAGGCCGCCTCCCAGGCTGCCGAGACGCGCACCGGCATTCTGAAAGGCAAGCTGTCCTACATGGCGCCCGAGCAGGCCCGGGGCCGTCCGGTCGATCGGCGGACCGATATCTTCGCGATCGGAATTGTGTTGTACGAAATTCTCACGGGGCACAAACTGTTCACGGGCGACAACGACTTCGACACCCTGGAGAAGGTCCGCGAGGCCAAGGTGGAACCCCCGCCCACCTCGCTGAACAAACAGGTCGCGCCGGAACTCGAGGCGATCCTCCTCAAGGCGCTGGCCAAGGAGCCGGAGAACCGCTACGCATCGGCATCCGAGATGCAGACCGCGCTGGAGGACCACATGTCCCAGAAGGGACATGACTTCAGCACCGTCCGACTGGCCCAGTATCTACAAAACCTCTTTCAGCATGATATCGAACAGGACAGCCAGCGGTTCCAGATCGCCGTCGGCGCGACCGTTGCCGTCACCGATCAAAGCACCGTCGTCCGCAGACCCGCGCCGGCTTCAGAATCCACGCCGTCCCGGCCGAGCCGTCGTCTCCCCACGCCGGTCCCCGCGCGGAAGCCGGCCGGGCCGTCCGTCGTCCGCCTCATGATCCTGACCGCCATGCTTATGATGCTCTCGGTCACGCTGCTCTCGATGATCAACCCGCCGTTCCTCGCATCCCTGTCCGATTCTTATCCAAAGGTGCATACGGCCGTGGTCCGCCTATCGCAATGGCCCCTCCATACGCTGGAGTGGACTTCGGCCGCTCTAAACAACACAGCGCCCCCGCCAGCATCGCCGGAGGCATCGCCGGGCCCCATCGAGACCGCGCCGGCCTTCCTCGAGCCCGTTTTTCAGGAACCGACGATCGTTCCGACCGAGATCACCGAAGAGCCGGATCGGAAATTGACCCCCCAGGAGAAAGAAGAGGTCCGGACGCTCCTCCGCGACGCAAAGACGGCCTACAATGAACGGCGGCTGGACGATGTGGAACGGATGCTCCGCCGGATCATTGACCTGAATCCAAAAGTTCCGGTCGTCTACCATCTGCTCGGTACCGTGACGATGGAACGGAAGGATCCGGACAGAGCGCTCCGAATCTTTGAAGAGGCCACCCGAAAATTTCCGGATTACCCGCTCTTGCATTATGATCTCGGTTTCCTGTATTTTAAGCAGGGGGTGGTTTCGCTGGCCAATGACGAATTCAAAAAAGCGTTGGCCTTGGACCCCAATGCCCCGATGGCCGAGCGCGCGCGGGCCGTTCTTCAAGAAATCGGCCGGCCGGCCGGCAGGCAGGAAATTCGGCCGGTCGCCTCCCCCGATACAAAGCCGGAATCAAGCGAGTCCGAACCATGAAAGTCACCTGCGACGGCTGCCGCACCATCTACGACCTTCCGGAAGGCAGGGAAGGCCAGATGGGCTGTCCGTACTGCGAACACATGAACCGACCGAATCCACCGGGTGCGGCAAAGGATACCGTACCCCTGTCTCACGACGATATGCTGGACCACAGCAAGACGATGATGGGACCGATGGACGGCCGGCTCTCCGATGAGAGCTCGGCTGCCATCCGTCAAACCATCGCCGGAAAAAAGATCGGGCTGTTGCCGAACCTGGAAGCGGCCCTGGTCGTCCTGGAAGGCGACGGGAAGGGAAGGCGGATCATGCTGGAAAAAAGTCAGCTTACCCTCGGCCGGAAACAGGCCGACGTGGCCTTGACCGATCCTGAAGCCTCGCGACGGCATTGCGCTTTGCTGCTCTACGGCGACTTCGCCGTGGTGAGAGACATGGGCAGCGTCAACGGAACCAAGGTCAATGACCGGGTCGTGAAAGAAGGGCTGCTCAAATCCGGGGACAGGATTCAGATCGGCGCCACCGTCCTCCAATTCGTGGTGTCGCCCAAAACCGCTCAACCATCCAGTCCGCACAAATAAAATGCGTAAGAGATTGCAAGCGAAGCGGCCCGTCTTCATCATCGGATCGGCTGTGCTGTTGTTCGGACTCCTGTTCGGGCCGGCCGCCTGCGAGAGGAAACCGGACGGCATGGTCCGGGTTCCGGGCGGCGAATTTTTAATGGGCACGGACGATGTCGACGCCGACAACGAGGCGCTGGAGCACGGTTGGCCTCATCCCTGGTATGAAGATGAACATCCGCTGCATCGGGTGAACCTGCCGTCCTTTTTTATCGATGCCTACGAAGTAACCGACGAGCAGTACAAAAAATTCCTGGACGCCGCTCCCCGGCCGCTTCCGGACGACTGGGCGAACGGGACGTATCCGGAGGGCAAGGCCCGGTTCCCGGTGATCTACGTGAACTGGTTCGACGCCGAGGCCTATTGCCGCTGGGCCAACAAACACCTTCCCTCCGAGGAGGAATGGGAGAAGGCCGCGCGAGGACCGGACGGCCTAAAGTACCCGTGGGCTGATCTTTTTTCCCCCGCGCCGGCGGTCATCGCCCAAGGACCGGTCATGATCGCGTCGGCCGTTGCGGTCGGACAATTCGAAGGCGGTAAGAGCCCCTACGGGGCCTATGACATGATCGGGAATGTTTGGGAATGGACAAACAGCTGGTACATACCTTATCCCGGCAATGGTGCACAAAACAAAGATTTCGGCCGGGTGTTTCGCGTCACGCGCGGGCTGTCCTTCATGAGCGTCGGGCATTACTCGGGAGAAGCCTACACCCAGATCGCCTCGGTCGTCGCCCGCGCCTCGTTTCGTTCGTATGACTTCCCAGACTCACGATTAGCCGATCGGGGCTTTCGATGCGCACAATCGACCCGGTAGACCACCAGCAGCCCCTATCCATTCAATGAAAAAAACCGTGATCGGACTCCTTTTGGGCATTCTAATATCGGCCGGACTGCTGATCGGTTTGGCCCTTTGGCCCCTTGCAACGCCTTAATAATTTTTATTCACTCTCCCTGATATGGATCTGGAGGACGGTGCTGCCGAGGCGGAACGTGTCATTGTCTTTGAGCAGCTCATCTTTGATCTGAAAATCGTTGAGAAATGTTCCGGAAGCGCTTTGAAGATCCCGCAGTACGATCAGATCACCGTAGACCTCAACGGCGCAATGAAGCTTCGACACGACCGGGTCCTGAACATCCACATCCGCTCCGTCCCGCCCGAAGGTGACCCGGCTCTTCTTGGACAGGACAAAGGCATGGCCGGCACCCACGCCTTCCAGTATATGAAGACCGATCTTCCGGTCCTTGGGAAGGACCATCGCCTTTCCCTGAATCGCCTGTTCAACCGGATTCATAGTTTGTTCAGCCGTAGACGTTTTTTCCGTTCCTGTTTTGACAACCGCCGGGGATTCCCCTTCTTTTCCGTACGAAGAACCTGGATCTCCTCTTCGGACCGCACGCCCTCATCCGGGTCGGTGCCCGCGACCTGAGCCAATCGCGCCCCGAATTCGCCGACCGAGACGGCCACCCCGCCGGCCGCGCGGACCAGCCGGGCCACCTCCCGGTCGGAGGAGACAACCAGGCTTGCGCTGCCCAGTTCCTCGGCCATGCGGACGATCACCTCATCGGCCTTCTCACCGTGTCGTGAGAAGACGACCTCGACTCCCTGGCGAAGTTCGCCGTGTTCGCTGGGCCACCCGGACCCCCAGCCGTCGAAGACCGCCGTCACCGAATAGCCCTTCAGTGCCCGGTAACGCGCCAGCCGGCCGATCAGCTCATCGCGCCGTGCCTCGATATCCCCGCGCAGCCCCTTTTCACTCCCGATGAAATTATACCCGTCCACGATGATCTGGATCGCCATGAGGACCAAGATAATCCAGGCTCCAGCGAAAGTCAATCGCGAAGAAAGCCGGCGGCGTTAAACGTTCATCCGACTATAGTTGACAACACCAGTGGAGTGGGCTAAATTAGCGGCAATGGAACCGGATCAGCACTCCCAAAAAGGCTGC
>CAKKOZ010000027.1 GCA_919901335.1 Nitrospiria bacterium
GTGAATCTGGCGGTGCAGGGGGAGGAACCGCGGGAGGTCTATCTGGCCAGCATCGGACGCGGGGGGCTCGGCATCTATCTGCACCGGGAAATCAAGGCCAAGAAGCTCGTCGTCATTACACTCAAGCTGATTGAAGAAGACCCGGACGGAGAGGAATTGAAAGTCGCGGCGCGGGTCCGGTGGGCGAGTCCGGTCGGCCGGCTTTATATGGCCGGGCTCCAGTTCGAGCCGATGTCGGATCAACGGTACCACCGGCTTCTCAAGCATCTTAATGTCATGGAGGAATTGCAGTTATAAGGTGGATTTGCGGTTTGCGTGTTTATCTGAGGGAATGAATGCCATACGAAAGCAAGCATGACAAGGACCAAATGTCGCAGGGGGTGGAATATGGCGCACCGTCGAACCCCAAGGGGTCCTGGAGGATCAGGCTGCTGATCGTCTTCGCGGTTCTTCTGATCGGCGGGGCGGGCGGCCTGGGCGGGATCTTCTGGTACGTCTCGAATGATCTCCCATCCGTCGAGAGCCTTCGCGAATACCAGCCGAGTCTTGTGACCAAGATTTACGGCGACGATCGGAAACTGATCGGGCAGTTTTATGTCGAGCGGCGCGTTCTGGTTCCGTTAAGCCAGATGCCTCCGGCCCTTCTCCACGCGATCATTGCGGTGGAGGATTCCCGTTTCTACGAGCACAAGGGCGTGGACCCGCTGGGGATCCTGCGCGCCCTTCTGACGAATATCGAAAGCTTTCGTCTCCGTCAGGGCGCCAGCACGATCACGCAGCAGTTGGCCCGTTCGCTCTTCCTGTCATCCGAGAAGAGCTTCAAGCGAAAGGTCAAAGAGGCGCTGCTGGCCTGGAAGATCGAAAAGATGCTGAGCAAGGATGAAATCCTGGAGCTGTACCTCAACCAGATCTATTTCGGGCACGGCGCGTACGGCGTCCAGTCCGCGGCGCGGACCTACTTCGGGAAAAACGTGGACCAGCTCAATCTTGCCGAGGTGGCGTACCTAGCCGGCGTTCCGCGCGCCCCGACGGAGTATTCCCCCTACAACAATCCCGAACGCGCGAAACAACGTCAGGGCGTCGTCCTCCGCCGGATGATCGAGGAGGGCTTCATTACCGAGGATCAATTCCGCGACGTCTACCGGCGGGACCTCTATTTTCAGAAACTCGAAAAAGAGGAAGAGATCGCGCCGTACTTTCTCGAAAACATCCGTCAGTACCTGAGCGCGGCCTACGGCGATAACAGGGTGTACAAAGGCGGGCTCAGCGTCTACACCACGCTCAATCTTGCGATGCAGAAGGCGGCGACGCAGGTCTTCAAGGAAGGTCTGCGCGAAGTGGACAAGCGTCAGGGCTACCGTGGACCGGTCGCGCACAAGAGCCCTGAAGAGCTGGCGCAGGAACAGGAGACCGGCGCCGGGATTATGGGGATGGCGGTGGTGAAGGAAGGGGACGTGATTGACGGGGTGATAACGGCCGTGGATGAAAAAGGGGCAACCGTGGTCGCGGCCGGCCAGACCGGCCGTATTCTACCCGAAGGCATGGCCTGGGCCAAGAAGCGGTTGAAGGGGCCGGACCTGCTCAAGGATGTCGAACTGAATCCCGAGGCCAAGCCGTCCGATATTCTTCAGGTCGGCGATGTGGTCAAGGCGAAGCTCCGAAGATTGGATGCCCGGACGAAGACGGCCGTCTTTAGTCTGGACCAGGATCCGATCGTCGAGGGCGCGTTGATCGCTTTGGATCCGAGAACCGGGGCGATCAAGGCGATGGTTGGAGGATACGATTTCAAACGGAGCGAGTTCAACCGGGCCCTCTCGGCCCGCCGCCAGCCGGGTTCGGCTTTCAAGCCGATTATCTACGCAACGGCGATCGAACGCGGCTTGACCCCGGCCACGATCCTGCTGGACTCGCCGGTCGTGTTTGTGGACGAGGACCAGCAGACCGTCTGGCGGCCGGAAAATTACGAATCCAGATTCTACGGCCCCATTAGCTTGCGGGAGGCCCTGACCCATTCCCGAAACCTGGCCACTGTGAAGCTGCTGGATCGGGTGGGGATCAAGAATGTGGCGGAGTTCGCCAAACGTGTCGGCATCCACAATCCGCTGACACCGGATCTGTCCCTGGCGCTCGGTTCGTCGAGCGTGACCCTCATCGAGCTCACCTCCGCTTTCGGTGTTTTTGCCAACGAAGGGGTCCGTGCGGAGCCCATGGCGGTTCTGTCCGTCGCCGATTCGGCCGGGCAGGTATTAGAAGAGCACGAGCCGGTTGCGAACGAGGTGATCGCGAAGGAAACGGCCTACGTGATTACCAACATGATGGAGGATGTGATCCAGCGCGGAACGGGATCGCGGGCCAAAGTCCTGAACCGCCCGCTGGCCGGGAAGACGGGAACCACGAACGATTTCACGGACGCCTGGTTCGTGGGATTTGCCCCGAATCTGGCCGCCGGCGTCTGGGTCGGCTTCGACGACGTCCGGTCGCTGGGCGACCGCGAGGCCGGCGCCTCGGCCGCGCTGCCGATCTGGATCAACTTCATGCGGGCGGCCTTCGAGGTGGTGCCCGAGACGACCTTTCCGATCCCGGAGAATGTGGTCTTCGCCAAGATCGATCCGCAAACCGGCCTGCTCGCGCCGGAAGGCGGCGAAAATGCCGCGATCGAGATTTTTGTAAAGGGCACCGAACCCAAGAAGGTTTCGCGTCCCCAGCCGAAGCCGGCCGAGTTCTTCCGGATCGATGCGGAGAA
>CAKKOZ010000028.1 GCA_919901335.1 Nitrospiria bacterium
CCGGCCTGGACGGCTTGACAAGCTTACGGATTAGGGTATCATGGAGCACGTTTTTCAGACCGAAACGATGAATACTCAGACCCAAGAAAATTTCCTAAACAACCCTCATCCGGGCTCGTTGGTCAAGCCGCTGCCATGGAACACCGTGACGCCCATCTCGGCATACGAGCGCATCGCAAATGGCCCGTACAGTTTTCTGCTGGAAAGCGTCAAAGGGGCCGAGAGCACTGCACGCTACTCTTTTGTGGGAACGGAACCTTTTCTTGTTTTGAGAACGAAAGGTCCGCGGGCCGAGATCAATCGTCAAGGCCGATCCGAAACGGTCCAAGGTCTGCCGTTCGCCATTTTGAGAAATCTTCTCGATGAATTTTCGACACCCAAGACGGAAGGACTGCCTCCGTTCTTTGGCGGTGCTGTTGGACTTTTCAGTTATGACCTCGTCCGTTTTTTTGAAAAACTGCCCCGGCTTGCCGTGGATGATCTGGACTGTCCCGATCTCATGTTCATGTTCGTGGACACGGTCATCGCGTTCGACCACAAGCAAGAAACCGTCCAGATCGTCTACACCCCTCCCAAAAGTTGCGTTCTGAATACGAACAGAAAAACCCTGTTGGAAGAAGGCCTTTCCAAGATCGCACGGCTCGAAGAGCGACTCACGGATCCGATTCAAACCCCATCCCGGAAACAGGATTCCCTGCCCATCATTCAGCCGGAATCGAACTTTACAAAGGCGCAATACATCCAAATGGTCCAACGGTGCAAAGACTATGTTGCCGCCGGAGACATCTATCAGGCCAATCTGTCACAACGCTTTTCGGTTCCATTCCAACAGGACCCCTGGTCGCTTTACAAGGTTCTGCGTGGAATCAATCCATCGCCTTTCGCCGGTTTTCTTCAAATGGGGGATTTCCAATTGGTCAGCGCCTCTCCGGAGCGCCTCATCCGCCTCCAGAACGGGGTTCTTGAAACCCGACCGATCGCCGGGACCCGACCGAGGGGGGGGAGCCTTCACAAGGACCAGGGGATGCGAATCGAGCTATTGGCCAGCGAGAAAGAACGCGCGGAACATCTCATGCTGGTGGACCTCGAACGCAATGATCTCGGTAAGATCTGCCGCTATGGGAGCGTCCAGGTTGACGAGTTTATGGTCACCGAACAGTATTCCCACGTCATCCATATCGTCTCCAATATCCGGGGAGAACTTTTGCCGGAGACGCATTGCATTGATGTCATCCGCGCCGTCTTCCCGGGCGGGACCATCACCGGCGTGCCGAAGATTCGTTGTATGGAGATTATTGAAGAGCTGGAGCCGGTGGTCCGCGGCCCTTATACCGGCTCCTTCGGCTACATCAGCCTGGCAGGAGAAATGGACCTGAACCTGATCATTCGGACGTTCGTGATCAAGAACGGCCGGGCCTACATTCAGGTCGGCGGCGGCATCGTGGCCGATTCGGAACCCGAACGCGAATATCAAGAAACGCTCTATAAAGCAGAAGCCCTGCTCAACGCCTTAAGACAGTTGCGGTAACACCCGATGCGCATCTACCTCAACCACCGGTTTGTCGCCGAAACGAAGGCGGTGGTTTCCGTATTCGATCATGGTTTTCTCTATGGAGACGGCGTCTTTGAAACAGTCCGGGCCTACGAGGGCAGGCTCTTTCGCCTTGATGAACACTTGACGCGCTTAAAGGAATCAGCAAGGGGGCTTAATATCACCCTTCCCCGCACCCTTCCCGCATGGCACCGCTTGCTGTATCAAACGCTCGCGATCAACCATCTAAAAAATGCCTTGGTCCGGATCACGGTCTCTCGCGGCACGGGACCGATCGGCTTGGATCCGGCTCTCTGCCGAAAACCGACCCTCGTCATTATCCCAAGGGCCTTCAATGGCTGCCCTGAAACACCGCATCGCAAAGGATGGAAGGTCGCGATTGCATCGGTTCGTCGGACTCCCTCGCAGGCGTTAAACCCCCGCATCAAATCCATGAATTTTCTCAACAATATTTTAGCTAAAATCCAAGCCAAGGGAAACCATGCCGATGAAGGCTTGATGCTCTCGCTCGACGGCTATTTGACCGAAGGAAGCGTCAGCAATCTGTTTCTCATCAAACGCCGCCGGCTTTACACCCCTGCGGCCGGCCTGGGAATTCTGGAGGGGATTACACGTCAGGTGGTGATTGAGTTGGCCAAGGAGAATCGGATTCCGCTCCATGAAACCCGTCTCCGGCCTTCGGATCTTTATAAAGCGGATGAATGTTTTCTCACCAACACATCCATGGAGATCATGCCGGTCGTCAAGGCCGATGGAATGAAGATTGGCGATGGGAAACCCGGACCGATCACCCGCCACCTGCATGAGGCTTACCGGGCACAGGTTCGATTTGAATGCGGAATTTGATTAAGGGGAAACCTTTTCCGGAATTTTCTCGACCTTGACCTTGGCAATCCGGCGATCGGCCATATCGACCACCGTGAATTTATACTTTTCATGCTGAATGATCTCGCCGCCGCGGGGGATGCTCTGGATCTGCGAAAGAAAGAAGCCGCCCAGCGTTTCATACTCGGAAGATTCGGGAAGAGAGAGTCCATAGTCGTCCTTTAAATCGCGGATGGACATCGAGGCATCCACCACCATGGAACCGTCCTTCAACCGTTCAACGGGACGCTCGCCGCGCTCCACTTCGTCTTGAATCTCTCCCACAATCTCTTCGACAAGGTCTTCCATCGTGACCAGACCCTCAACGCTCCCATACTCGTTCACCACAATGGCCATCTGGATCCTTCGACGCTGCAGTTCTTTCAAGAGATGGCTTACTTTCATGGTTTCGGGAACAAAATAAACGGGCCGAATCAGGTCTTTCAAGACAATCGTCTCTTTTTTTACTAATTGGCCCATCAGGTCCTTATAGTAAAGGATTCCGACCATCTCATTAATTCCTTTGCGAAAGACCGGATAGCGGGAAAATTGATGGGTGGAGATGTATTGAAGAAGTTCATCCGGCGGCGTATCGATCCGCAGGGCATGCATCTTCGGGCGGGAGACCATCACCTCCTTGACAGAAATATCCGCAAACTCAAAAACGCTATGGATCAGATCCTGCTCTGCCTGGTCAAAGATCCCTTTTTCACGGCCCTCCCGGACGAGGATTTTTATCTCCTCCTCCGATACAAAAGTCTTTTCGTGCGAAGAAGGTCCTTTGAAGAAACGGAGCAGAAAACGGCTTGAAAACGTCAGGATTTTTATAAATGCCGAGGTTGTTTTCGACATCCAGACGATCGGATGAGCCACCCTCAAGGCAATGGGTTCCGAATATTTTAACGCAAGGGATTTTGGAACCAATTCCCCGATGATTAACAGAAGATAGGAAATGACGAGTACAACACCTCCGACCGCCAGGACCTCGCTTGCGCTCTGAACCGCTTCATTGGGAATCTGCTGGATCACGGGCTTTAACGTTTCGACCGCAAAGACACCGCCCACGGCCGCGGCCAAAGAACTCACCACCGTGATGCCGATCTGGATCGTCGCCAGAAAACGTTCCGTATCCTCCTGGAGTTGATGGACAAACCCGGCCCGATGGTCCCCCTGCTCAAGCAATTGCCTGATCCGGCTCCGGCGGACCGCAATAATTGCGATCTCGGAACAAGCGAAGAAACCGTTCAACAGAATAAGCAAGAGAATAAAGACTAATGCTACCCAGATCTCCGGCAAATTATAACTCCTCCAAAGTTATTAAAACCAGTGCGACGATAACATAGAAAAGATCGAATTGCAAGACTGTACAGTTGTACTATTAAAATTTATCATTGCAACATATTGATTAATTGTAATTTTATTAAGTAATAATAAAAATTACTTGACATCCAATGAATATTAATATACAAATTACCTAAATTTGATCGGAAAGGTAGGAATTATGCGTTTCTCGGCAAAAGGAGAATATGGTATTCTGGCCGTATTCGAGCTGGCTCAACATGCCGGAGAGACGCCTCTCCAAGCCAAAACGATTGCAAGGAACCAGCGTATCCCCCTTCGGTTCTTAGAACAGGTGCTAAGCGGTCTTAGAAAAGCCGGTTTGGTTGAGAGCATGCGAGGCGCTCAAGGTGGGTATGTACTGAACAAGATGCCTTCAGAGATCCGGATCAGTGATGTTTTGGAAGCGATTGAAGGTCCCATCACCCCATCCAGCCGGGTTTCTGGAAACGATGACCGTTACCACTCGTATGAAACCGGGGATGATATTCTTAAACCGGTTTGGGAAGAGGTCAAAACTACCGTCATTGGAGTGTTGAACGCTATCACCATTCAGGATTTGTGTGAACGAAAGAAAGAGAAAGATCAGCAGAAGATCTTAATGTACCACATATGAATACGGACTTGTTGAAGCGATGATCACCGAATCAGACTTGATCATACTGGTATCCATCACCCTTTTTGCGGCGGCCGTCAACGGCGCACTGGGCCATGGTTTCTCATCCATGACCGTACCGGTTGCGCTTCTGTTCTACACCAATCGGGTCTTAAACCCGGCTCTGGTGCTGGTCGAAATCTTCATCAACAGCTATGTCCTGCTGATCAACTGGAGAGGATTGCCGAAGGTCTGGAAACGGGTGATTCCAATTCTGATCGGATTGGTGCCCGGCATTATCATCGGCAGCTATGTCCTGTCATCCGTCCATCCCGGTTGGATTAAATTTACGACCTTTGCCGTCCTTCTTCCCTTGATCCTTTTGCAGGCCGCAGGGGTGCGCAAGCCGATCCATTCCGAGCGTGCTGTCGGGCTGCCGTTCGGCGCCAGCGTCGGTTTCCTCTACTCCATCACGACCATCTCCGGCCCTCCGTTGGCTCTGATGTTCAACAATCAGGGATTCGTCAAAGAGGAATTTCGGGCGGCTTTGGGTCTCATCCGGGTCACGGAGGCACTCCTGACCGCAACCGCTTATTATTTTCTTGGGCTGTACAGCGCCGAAAGCGGCTCGATCCTCTTTTCGATCGCGCCCAGCGTTCTGATCGGAGTCCCGCTGGGGGGCTACATTATCCATCGGCTGAACCCGGAAACCTTCCGGAGGCTCTGTATGAGCTTCGATGCCTGGGTCGTGGGCTTTGGATTATCCCGGGTCCTGATTGAACTGAATCTGGTGGTCAGTCCGACCGCCTATCTGTTCTGGCTCATGGTCATTGCCATTGATACGTATCTTTTGTACCAGTATTTTACGAAGACCCGGTTTAAACTTTTCCAAACGCAGAAGATAAAAACCGTAAAGACAGGGTGATTCATGAAAAGAGAGTCGTCATCCGCACCGCAAGTGAGTCTGGGACACGCCGTCCATCGGGAAACGGTCGAGACCGACATCTTAATTATCGGCGGCGGAACGGCCGGCTGCCTGGCCGCCACGGAGCTGCGTGAACGGTACCCGCGCCTCAAAGTGACGATCATGGAAAAGGCGCATATCGACCGAAGCGGCTGCCTGGCCGGCGGGATGAATGCCATCAATGCCTATCTCAATCCGGGAGAAACACCGGAGAGTTTCGTCAAGTACGTGCGATTTGATTCCTGCGGTCTGATCCGCGAGGATCTGGTCAAAAGCCAGGCGGAGCTGTTCGAGTATTGCGTTAAGAAAGTCGAACGATGGGGGCTGCCGATCTTGAGCGATGAGAAAGGCAACTACCTGCCGAGGGGCCGCTGGAACATCAAGATCAACGGCGAGTCGTTAAAACCCATCCTGGCCAACGCGGTCCGGGAGGCCGGCGTTCGGATCTTGAACTGGACCGTCGCGACGAACTTTTTAACCCACGGCCGGCGGGTGATCGGCGCGACCGGGTTCAGCATCCGTAATGGAAAATTTTATATCGTCAAGGCAAAAGCCGTGATTGTCGCCACGGGCGGCGCCTCCGGACTTTACCGCCCCAACAATACCCATGACGCTCAACATAAAACCTGGTACTCGCCCTACAACACCGGCGCCGGTTACGCCATGGGCATCCGGGCCGGAGCCGAGATGACCAGTTTTGAGATGCGCTACATCGCCTTGCGCACCAAGGATGCCATCGCGCCGACCGGGACGATCGCCCTCGGGGTCAATGCGCCCCAGATCAACGGCAAGGGGGAAAAATTCATGGCGACCCGCTATGCCCATTTAGGCGGGGACAGCGCCCCGACGCCGTATCGGGCCTACGGGCCGATCATGGAGTTGAAAGAGGGTCGCGGCCCGGTTTATCTGGACACCCGTCATATCACCCCCGAGCAGGTTCAGAAACTGAAGGCCGCCTTTCTGGACATGTACCCCTCCCAGGTTCTCTATTGGCTTTCGAACGACATTGATCCGAGCAAGGAACCGGTCGAAGTCCAGTTGACCGAGCCCTACATCGTCGGCGGCCATTGCCAGGCCGGCTACTGGATCGACATCAATCGCCGCACCACGCTGGAGGGGCTTTACGCCGCCGGGGATGTGGCCGGAGGCGCCCCGTTCAAATTCGTCAGCGGTTGCTGGGCCGAAGGCGTCATTTCCGCGCGAGCGGCCGGAAAGTACACCGACGAAGTCCAGCGGGTCGAACCGAACGCCGAATGGATCAACCGGGAACAGGAGCGGGTCTTCCGTCCGCTTCATCAGCATGGTAAAATCTTTGCGGGCATCCGGGCCGATGATGTGGAGTCGCGGCTTCAAAAAATCATGGAGGAATATGCCGGCGGCGCATCCCGATACTATGAGATGAACGAGGCGCAATTATTGGTCGCCCGAAAACACCTGGCGCGACTGCCGGGTCAGCTGGGCCTCATCGTCGCGGAAGATCTTCATGATCTGATGAAGGTCCACGAGATCCTGGACCGGATTGATGTCGCCCAGGTTCTGGTCGAACACCTGCTCTACCGGCAAGAAACCCGTTGGCCTTCCTACCAGACCCGGATGGACTATCCGGAACGGGATGATAAAAACTGGTTGAAGTTCGTCAACTCTCAACGGGACCCGGAAACGGGAGCCATTTCGATGCTGGAGCGGCCGTACGAACAACTCGTCCCGGGAGACCGGTACAAACCGTAAGAGACGGATCGAAAGGAAAAATCATGCCTGTGATTGTTGACCCTATCCAATGCGACGGCTGCGGCAGTTCCACCCAGCCGCCCTGCGTCCGAATGTGTCCGGGCGATCTCATCGTCAAGGACCTGGGAACCAACAAAGCCTATCTCAAACATCAGGACTGCTGGGACTGCCTCGCCTGCGTGAAGGCCTGTCCGGAGGAGGCGATTCTCTTCCGGCTGTCGTTTCAGCTGGGGTTTCCCAACGCGACCATTCAACCGCATGTCCTGCTCGCGCAGAACGTGATTACATGGGACGCGGTCGACAGCCACGGCCGCAAAGAGACCTTCACCATTCCGACCAAAGTTCTCCCGGTCGCCCTGGATGAAAAGGTGGAAGGAACCGGACCGCCCGATTTTTCGATATAGCAGGAGGTTGGTTTATGAACCCGACAACGATTCAAAAACTGTCCGTGGACACCACAAAAATCCCGGACGAGGTCTTAAAAGAGATCGAAATTTTCGAGGGCGAAGTCGCCCGTCTGAAGCGGGGCGAGATCACGGCGGATCAATTCAAACCGTTCCGGCTGCAGCACGGCATCTACGGCCAGCGCCAGCCGGGCGTTCAGATGGTTCGGGTGAAGGTTCCCCAGGGACGGCTCGATCCGGCGCAGTTGCGGCGGCTGGCGGATCTGGCCGAGACCTACGCCTCCGGCGTCTGCCATCTCTCGACCCGACAGAACATCCAGATGCATTTTGCCAAGATCGAAAACGTCTCGACCATGATGCGGCTGATGGCCGAGGTCGGGCTGACGACGCGGGAGGCCTGCGCCGATACCGTTCGCAACGTCACGGCCTGTCCGATCGCCGGGATCAGCCCCACGGAAGTGGCGGACGTCACCCCGTATGGGCTTGCGATCACGCAACATTTCTTGCGAAACCCGATCTGCCAGAAGCTGCCGCGGAAATTCAAGATCGCGCTGGAGGGCTGCACGGACCAGGATCATGCCGCCACCGCAATCCATGATATCGGAATCACGGCGCAGAAGCGGGACGGGCGTTTGGGCTTCCGCATCGTCGTGGGAGGCGGGCTGGGTGCCACGCCGCGGATCGCAAACGTTCTGGACGAGTTCGCGCCGCCCGAAGACCTGATCGCGATCTGCGAAGCCGTCATCCGTGTCTTCGACCGTCACGGCCAGCGGCAGAACCGGTACAAGGCCCGGATAAAGTTCCTGCTGGACAAATTAGGATTCGAAAAATTCCATCGGCTCTGGAAAACCGAGCTTGAACTGATCAAGTCACAGAACGGCCATTATACCCTTCCGGCCGTTGAGGAAGTCCCGCTAAAACAACCGGCCGCTCCCCGATCCTGGGATCGCGGGCGGGCGACCGGTCCGTTCGCCGCCTGGCTGAAATACAACGTCATGCCCCAGAAGCAGCCGGGCTTTAATCTTGTTACGATCAAGGTTCCACTGGGAGATATTAAAAGCGCTCCGGTTCGTTCGGTCGCAGACGTTTGTGAGCGGTTCTCGGACGGAACTATCCGGGTCACGGTTCAGCAGAACTTTGCGATGCGTTGGGTCCATGAAGCCGACCTTCCGGCCGTCCATGAGGCCTTGGCCGAGATCGGCCTGGCCGAGGCCGGGGGGGAACGGATCGAGAACATCGTGGCCTGCCCCGGAACGGACAGTTGCGGGCTGTCTCTCACCTCATCGAAAGGCCTGGCCCGCGCCTTGGCCGAACTGTTCCCCTCGGGGGATCCTGCCAATGATGACATCGCCGGGATGACCCTGAAGGTCTCAGGCTGTCAGAATGCCTGCGCTCAGCATCAACTGGCCTCCATCGGTTTCCATGGCATCGGGAAAAAGGTAGGCGGCCACACGGCACCGTTCTATGAAGTCTATTTAGGAGGCTCTAACAGTCAGCTTGCCCCACTGATCGTGAAAATCCCGTCCAAACGAATACCGGATGCCGTGAAGCATCTCATCGGGTGGTATCGGTCGGAGCGAACGGAGGGCGAGTCCTTCCAGGCCTTTGTAGGCCGGATGGGCAAAGCGAAGCTCAAAGAGTCCCTGATGCCTTACACCTTTCTGCCCTCCTACCAGGAAGACCGAAGTTTCTATGTGGACTGGGGAGATGAGGCGGACTTCACCACCGAGGATCTGGGGGCGGGCGAATGCGCCGGGGGGGCGTATGAAATGATGGAAGGATTTCTGTTCGAGGCCGACCAGGAGCTCCACCTCGCCGGTGTCATGACCGAGAAAGGTCAGACCGGTCATGCCGTGAATAAGGCGTACCGCGCGATCGTGGCGGCCGCGAAGGGGCTTCTTGTCCTGGAAGGGATCGATTCTTCCATCGACGCCGAGATTCTGTTCAAGGCCGAAACGCTTCTGGTCGGGAAAGAGATACTGCCCCGGACGTTTTCCCGTCTGACCGATCAGGTCAAGGATCTCGGGCCCAAGTCACCCACGGTCGAGTTCACGCGGGAAAAAATCGCCTTTGCCAAGTCTTTTGTTGCAGCCAGTCATACGGCCTTCGACAAGCACGGACGCGCGCTCAAGAAAGATACGTCCCATGCCGCCGAAGCGCCGGAGGGCGGGGAACAACCCGCGAGGGTCACGCCGGCCCAAACGGCTCCGGTTGTCTTACTCGATCTGAGCGGCGTGGCCTGCCCCATCAATTATGTGAAGACAAAGCTCAAGTTAGAGGAGCTGGAAGTCGGTCAACGCCTTGAGGTGATCCTTGATGAAGGAGAGCCGATCCGCAACGTCCCAAAGAGCCTCCAGGGCGACGGGCAGAAGATACTGTCACAGGAAAAAATAGACGAACAGCACTACCGTCTGCTGGTTGAAAAAGTAAATTAACCCGGAGAAGGCAATGACAAAGAACATACCGCCCCACGCAATCCCGGCCCACGGCGGCCGGTTGGTCAGTCGCCTGCTTCAGGGCGCGGAGCGCGACCGGCTGATCAACAAAGCGCCCGAGATGAAGACGCTTGCGTTAACGCGGAGAGAGCTGTGCGACATCGAGATGCTCGCCGTCGGCGCCTACAGTCCGCTCGAAGGCTACATGGGCCGGAAGGATTATGAGACGGTCGTCACCTCGATGCGTCTCGCCGGCGGGATGCCCTGGAGCATTCCGATCACCTTCCGGGTCACCCATGACCAGGCCGCTTCGCTGAAGGAAGGCCAGGACGTCGCACTGGTGGACGAGCGTCAGGCTGTTCTGGCGATACTGCATCTTGAAGAAAAATTCGAATACGACAAGAAACTCGCCGCAAAAGCGGTCTACCGAACCGACAGCGCGGAGCATCCCGGCGTTGATGTTCTCTATAAACGGGGAGACGTGCTGCTGGGCGGCAAGGTCAGCGTGTTGCGGCTTCCTGAAAACCGCGAGTTTCTTCCCTACCGTCTCACGCCGGCCGAGACGCGGCAGATTTTCAAAGACCGCGGCTGGAAGACGGTGGTCGGTTTTCAGACGCGGAATCCGGTTCACCGCGCGCATGAATATATCCAGAAATGCGCGCTCGAGATCGTGGACGGACTTTTGCTTCATCCATTGATCGGCGAGACGAAGAGCGACGACATCCCGGCCGATGTCCGGATGAAATGCTACGAGGCGCTTCTGGAAAAATACTACCCCAAAGATCGCGTCCTGCTATCCGTCCTTCCGGCCCCCATGCGGTATGCCGGCCCCCGCGAGGCGATCCATCACGCGATCGTGCGAAAAAACTACGGCTGCACCCACTTCATCGTGGGACGCGATCATGCCGGCGTCGGCAGCTTCTACGGCTCGTTTGACGCCCACCATATTTTCAATGAATTTGCGCCGGGGGAACTGGGCATCACGCCGCTCTTCTTCGACAATACCTTCCACTGCAAGGCCTGCGGCAGCATGGCCTCGATTAAAACCTGCCCGCATGACAAGGCCGAGCATGTCAGCCTGTCCGGAACGAAGGTCCGCGGGATGCTCCGCGCCGGCGTACTGCCGCCGCCCGAATTCTCCCGCCCGGAAGTGGCCAAAATACTGATCGAGGCGATGAAGGGCGGGGGTTAGCTTACCGAAGGCTTGAGCTGCACGTTGACCGAACAGAACTCTTCACCGTAGAATAAGGGGCCGATGATGGAGACAGAGGCTTTTCTGAAGACGATAAAGGAAGAGATGTTGGCCCATCCCGTGATGACCCATCCTTTCTGGAACCGCTTTGAAAAGGGTGCTTTTACAAAGGAAGGATTGAAGCGCTTCTCTCTTCATTACTATCTTCATGTACTACAGACCCGTCTCTACGACGCAATGGTTCTGGCACGCACGCCTTCCGAAGCGATCCAGGCCACACTGGCTTCGATACTCTGGGATGAATACGGTCGCGGCGATCCGGAAGAAACGCACCCAGCCCAGTTCCGAAAATTCTTACGCGCCTTGGGCCTACAAGAGCAGGACTGGAACTTTGTCACCCCCCTGCCCGAGTTTGAGGTCTATCGTGACGTCCATATGCGTCTTTGTCAGGATTATGATATTCGAGTCGGACTGGGGGTCGTCGGTCTGGCGATGGAGTATCCAATCCCGTTTCTGTACGAAAAACTTGTCCCCGGTTTTCGACGCCATGGGATATCCGATGACGCACTGGCGTTTTTCCTCGAGCATATGCCCACGGATGAGATCCATTCAAGCCTGATGGAGGCCGCGATGCGTCCGGAACTGAAAGCTCCCGAACATCAGGCCTTGGCCCGGAAGGGGGTCAAACGCTCACTGGACGCCCGTTTTTTGCTTATGGGAGGCCTGGAACGTATTACCTTTTAAGGCGGGGCCTTCGATAACCTCCCTTGGACAAACTATTGACAACTTTCACTCATGTGACATATAGTAAGCATTCTTTTTGGAGGACCGTCATGAAACAGGGCAAATCAGAGGGGCGGACGATCACCGAGGTGGTCAAGGACCTCGAAGCGCAGCAAAAAAAGAACAAGGTGGTCAACCCCGTCCTTCAGCAAGTCATGGACCAGGTCACGGCCGTCCAGACACGGATGAGCCGGATCAAGCACAAGATCGCCGTGATGAGCGGAAAAGGCGGCGTTGGGAAGAGCTCGGTCACGGTCAATCTGGCCCACTGCTTTGCCGCGCGGGGTTATAAAGTCGGCATCCTGGATGTGGATTTAAGCGGGCCGTGCATCCCGAAGATGATGGGCATCCGCGATCGGGCGCTTAAAATCACGGCCGAAGGGGCCCTTCCGGCCGTCGGCGTCAACGGGATCAAGGTCGCCTCGATGGAACTAATGCTTCCCGATGAAGGCAGCCCCGTCATGTGGAAGGGACTATGGGAGGATTCCGCCGTCTGGCGCGGCACGGTCGAGATGAGTGTTATTCGGGAATTCATCAGCGACGTCAACTGGGGTCCGCTGGATCTCTTGTTGATCGACATGCCGCCGGCCTCCTCCGACAAGCCGCCGATCATCGCACAGATGATCCCGGAGTTGGACGGCGCCGTGATCGTGACGATTCCTTCCGCAATTTCTCAATTCATCGTCAAAAAATCGGTCGTGTTTTTGAACCGCGAACTCAAAATTCCCATGATCGGCCTGATCGAAAACATGAGCGGGGCGATCTGCCCGCATTGCGGCGAGGCCTTGGAACTCTTCGAAGACGCGTCCCACGGGGAAAGTCCGCTTCAGCAAATGGGCCTCCCGCTTTTGGGCCGGGTTCCGTTCGACCGGCGGATCGCCAGTTGCGCCGACCATGGCCGATCGTTCGTGGATGAACATCCGCTCACACCGGCCGCACAGGCTTTCCGAATCATCACCGACTCATTACAACAACTAATCGAAGCAAGGAGACCGTCATGAAATTCTTGTGCATCAAATGCAACAGCTTCATGGATTACGAATCGAAGGAACAGGTTGACACGCTCCGCCTCGGCATCACCTTTGCCTGCACACAATGCGGTTACAAAGTCGCGATGGTCACGAATCCGGGCGAGACCCAGCTGGTCAGCGGACTGGGCGTCAAGATCGGCGGCCGGACCGTTCCGGCCGAACCGATGGAATTCACCCGTGAAGCCATAAAACCGGAGGGCCAACCCACCGCGACCATGACGGCCGACATGGGCAAATGCCCCTTCCCGGGGATGCTGGCCGGAACGGGCTTCAAAGACACCGGGATCGCGGCCGGTCTGTCCGGTCAGGACTCCAAACCGACCGTCCCATGGACGTCGAACGCCGAGAAGCGGCTTCAAAACGTCCCGGCCTTCGTCCGGTCTCTCGCCCATGCAGGGATCGAGCAATACGCGCGGGAAAACGGGTTCGCGGAAGTGAATGATCAGGTTATGGACGAGTACCGGGAAAAGGTGGGAATGTAGGGGCAGGCGGCTGAAAAAGCCCATCTGCTGCGTTCTCGGTCCCTCGAAGATCCTCACGTACCTATTTAGTACGCTCCGGTCTCCTCGGTCCCTGCGGCCTTGCATCTGGAGCTTTTTGAGCCGCCTGCGCAGGGATCACGGGACGATCAGACCGTTCTTCCCCGGCACGATCTTTCCCATGATCACGGGCCGTTGGGCGCCGGTCGCCGACGGAACGTTGTTCGGCTCGCCTTGAACCGTCCCGTACGCGAACAACGCGAAGGCCATCGCCTCAAGCGCGCGGCTGTCCAGGTCGAACTTCTCAAAGGTGTAAACCGGGATCGGTTCGAAAGCCTCCTTAAGAAACTGCATCAAGGTCGGGTTCCGGGTTCCGCCGCCGCCGACAATCACTTCGACAACGCTTCCCCTGGGAAGGATGAACCGCTCGTAGGCGTGAGCGATCGCACGGGCCGTGAAGGCCGTGACGGTCGCCAGCAGGTCCCATGGGTTTAATCTTAAGACCTTCGCCCTCCGAACCACCCGCTCGACCATCGCCTGGCCAAACACTTCGCGCCCCGTTGTCTTCGGCGGCCCGTGATGCAAAAAGGGATGCCGAAGTAACTCGGACAACAACCGCTCATGAACCCGTCCCCGTCGGGCCATCGCCCCACCCCGGTCCATCACGCTCCGGCCGTTTGTTCGATGTTGCACGATGCCGTCGATCAACATGTTGCCCGGACCGGCGTCAAACGCGAGGATGTTTTCCAGACCGGTATCACACGGGAGGTAAGTCACGTTGCTAATCCCGCCGATATTGACGACGAGGCGAGGGCGATTCGGATTGTGAAAAAGGATGGTGTGCAGGTATGGGGTCAACGGCGCGCCTTCTCCGCCGGCCGCCATGTCCCGCGGACGGAAATCGGCCACGGTCGTGATGCCGGTCCGCTCGGCGATGATGGACGGCTCGCCGATCTGGAGCGTCGAACGGATTTTAAACCCACCCAGCTTGATCGGGACCGGTTGATGGCAGATCGTCTGGCCGTGGGACCCGATCAGGGCGATCCGGCTGAGCGGCAGCCCGGCGTCCTTTGCGATCCGGATCGCCGCTTGCGCGAACAGCTCGCCGACGTAGACATTCAGACGGGATAAATCCCCCACCCGGCCGTCGTGGGTCAACCGGACCAGTTGAGGCCGCAATGCACGCGGATAGGGATAGGTCGCGAACCGGAGCAGTTTCAGCCGGCTTTCCAATCCCCGCCCCGTGACCTCCACCAGTGCGGCGTCAATTCCATCGGTGGAGGTTCCTGAGATCAGTCCGATCACCTTCATGGCCGGTTAGCCTACGGCATCGTCCAAACAGCGTCAAGGGAAATTTGACTTCCCCCTCCCAAAATGCTACTTTGTCTCCGTCGCATCACTATTGCAGCCTGTCCATTGCCGTCCTGGGCAGAACGGTAGCAGAACGAGGAGTCGCTGTTGACGACCCAGGAAACCGCCATCCACACAAAAGAATGGACGATCCACGGACGGACGATCCGTCTTGAATTATGGCCCGGCCGGGTCTTTGTCCCAACCACCACGTCCGAACTGATTGCCGATCAGTTTTCGTCTTGTGCGGGAGAAACGGTGATCGACCTGGGGTGCGGCAGCGGCTTTTTTGCGGTGCTGGCCGCCAAGATGGGCGCCAAACGGGTCTACGCGTTGGACCTTCACAAAGAGGCCTGCGACCTCACCCGGCGGAACGCGGAAAAGAACGGCGTGGCCGACCGTGTTGACTGCCGGCAGGGGGATTTGTTCGACTCCCTCAAAGGCCTCGTCGCGGATACGATCATCGACGATGTCTCCGGCGTGGCCGATGCGCTGGCGAGGCGCTCCGGATGGTTTCCGGAACCGGTTCCGACCGGCGGTCCGGACGGAGCCGATTCGACGGTTCGGATGTTCCAATCCGTCCGGCAGCATCTGGCCCCGAACGGCCGGCTGATCTTTCCGGTCATCTCCCTCGCCAATGAGCAACGTATTCTGGATGCCGCCCGTCAAACGTTTAATGAAGTCCGGCTGGTGTTCGAAAAACGGCTGCCGCTGCCGGCTTCGATCTCTCCGGAAACCCCCCCGCTCAGCCAGTTGATCTCAGACGGTATTGTTCGGCTGATCAAGAAAGGCAGTCGCTGGCTTTGGGAGTTGCGGATCTACGAAGCCCGGAATGGATCGTAATACACGCGGGCCGGATCAACCCTTTAACGTCAGTCCCTTCAACCCCACAACCCGTCGGATCCGCTTTTGCGCAAGACCTGTTTTGCCCTGTCGAAGAAGCGTCAGGAGATCGGACGCAACCAGTCGTTGAAGGATCCGGCGACGCCGTGCCATCGAGGGGATGCGCGCCTGGACCTGTTCTCGAACCTGTCCCAGGAGTTTTAGGAACCTTCCATACTCGGCTCCAAACGACCGCTCCAGTTCCCGACGGATCCGGCGGGCGAGCGCGGGACTTTTTCCGCTCGTCGAGACGGCAATGATCAAATCCCCCCGTGCGATCACGGAGGGCGCGATCACATTGCATCGGGCGGGGTCGTCCGCAATGTTCACGAGACGGGAAGCCGCATAGGCTTGACGGGCAATCTCGGCATTGGCCTTTCGGTCATTCGTTGTGGCGATGATCAGGAAGGACTCTTTGAGGTCCGCCGGGTGCCAGCGGCGTCTCCGGTGGCGGATCGCGCCGGCAAGCGCGAGATAAGACAGCTTTTTCGTCAGGACCGGACTGATCACCGTGACCCGCGCCCCGCAGGCCAGCAGCGTGAGCGTCTTGCGTTCGGCCACGGCGCCCCCGCCGATCACGGCCACCGATTTTTCCTGAAGATCCAGGAAAGCCGGGTAGTACCTCATAATTTCGGCTTGGAGTTGAGGCGAACCAGCGTCTGACGGGCCTTGCTTTGGTACGGGCTGTCGGGATGCTTCTCGATTAGATTCTGAAGACGGTTCACGGCAAGCTCGGCCCTGCCCTGCCGCTCATAGGAAAGAGCAAGGTAGTACAAGGAATCGGCCGCGACGGGATCGTTGGGGTAGGAGGCCAGAATTTCTTCAAACCGATGGACCGCGGCCGGATAGGCCTCCTGCTTGTAATAAAAATGGCCGACGTAGAACTGGTACTGCGCCAATCGCTCCCGGCAGGAGGCCAGCCTCTTGTTGGCTTCCTCGGCGTATTTTGTATTCGGATAGGTGGTCAATAATTTTTGAAACGACTCCCGTGCCTTCTGGACCGGCATGGGGTCCCGATCAATCGCCGTGAATTGTTGAAAATAGCTCATGCCCAGCTTGAGCTGCGCATAGTCGGCCCATTCATGCAGTGGATGCAGCTCCAGGAAGTGCTGGTATTCGCCGACCGCCTCGATATACTCCCCGCCCTGATAAAGGGCCTCGGCCCGCTTGAGAATCACCCTGGGGTCATAGTTCCGCTCGATGCTGTCCTTGGTTTCCTCGGCGCTGTTCTTGGTCACGCCGAGCGCTTCGCGGATATCGGCCCCCAGCGGATCGTTGGGCGTGGCGCAGCCCCATCCTGTTGAGAACACGATGAACAGGACAAGACGGCCGATGGTTTTTCGAACCGATGGGTTCTTCCAAGTCTGCTTCATACTGTCGGGCAGCATACCAGATTTCCGGTCAGAATGGCAAGACGCGTTCGTTGACTTCCGGGAGGCTCTCCCCTATAATTCCACGATGGAAGGAGTTTTGAATTGATCGCCCGAATCGCCGGAACCGGGTCCTATGTCCCGGAACACCGTGTGACGAATCAGGAACTGGCCGCCTCGGTCCATCTGGACACCGCCGGGATTTTAAGACGCACCGGCATCCATGAACGCCGATGGGCCGGGAAGGATCAGGCCGCCTCCGATCTTGCGACCGAGGCGGTCCGGGCGGCGATGGAGCAGGCCGGCTGCGCCGCGAAGGATCTGGATGCGATCATTCTGGCCACCACGTCACCCGACATGTGGTTTCCCTCGACCGCCTGCCTCGTCCAAAGAAACCTCCACGCCTCAAACGCCTTTGCGCTGGATGTCTCGGCCTCCTGCTGCGGGTTCCTGTTTGCGCTCTCGGTCGCCGAGCAATTCATCCGGTCCGGTCAGACCAAGACCATCGCGGTGGTCGCCACCGAGGTGAAGTCCCGCTTCCTGGATCGGAACGATCCCGCCACCGCCATCCTTTTTGGAGACGGCGCGGGCGCGGCGATTCTGAAAACAGGCACGGGCGGGGCCGGCATCCGCTCACTTCGCCTCTACTCCGACGGGTCAAAGTCGGGGATGATTCAGATTCCGGCCGGAGGTTCCAGGCAACCGATCAGCGAGCGGAGCCTGGCCGAGGGACACCATGTCATCCGGATGAAAGGCGGATCGCTCTTCAAGGCCGCGGTCCTTCGGCTGACCGATGTGACACACGAAATTTTAAAGGCCCATCACCTGCAACCGGACGATATCCAGCACTTCGTCTTCCACCAGGCCAACGGACGGCTTCTTTCGGCCGTCGCAAAGCGCCTGCGGATCCCGCGGGACCGTATCGTGATGACGCTGGATCGGTACGGCAACACCTCCTCCGCCTCGCTGCCCATGGCGCTGGATCATCTCCTCCGGAACGGCCGCGTCCGGCCCGGGGATTTGATCTTCCTCGGGGCGTTCGGCGGGGGACTCAACTGGGGCGGAGCACTGATCCGCCTATAGGAGGTTTATCATCCCAACTTTTCCCACACGTCAAGAAATCTTAGCGCGAATCGAAAAACAGACCGCTCATCCCATGCTGCTCCGCGAGCTGATGCGCTCGCTCGAAATCGCGAAGAATCGCCGGACGGCATTCCAGAAACTTTTGGACGAGATGATCCGGGACGGCGAGATCGTCGCGATCAAGGACAACCGTTACGGCCTTCCCGGAAAGATGAATCTCGTGACCGGCCGGCTCCAGTGTCATTCAGACGGCTTCGGTTTCGTCATCCCGGATGCGGCGGGCGAGTCGGATCTTTTTATCGGCCGACGGAGCATGATGGAGGCGATGCACGGCGACCGCGTCGTGGCTCGGATTGAAGCGACCAAGCCGGACGGCCGACGGGAAGGGCGGATCATTCGCGTGCTGGAGCGGGGGATGACCCAGATCGTCGGCCGGTTCGAATCGGGCCGGGAGTTCGGGTTCGTCGTCCCGACCGAAAAGCGGATCGGCCGTGATCTGTATGTCAGCCCCGACCACGACAGCGGCGCAAAGGACGGCGATCTGGTCGTGGCCGAGATTACATCTTATCCCACGCCGCACCGGAATCCGGAAGGTCGGATCGTCCAGGTGCTCGGCCAGGCCGGCGATCCAAAGATCGACACCGAAATGGTGATCGCCGAATTCGGCCTTCCCAAGGAATTCCCCAAAGAAGTCCTTCTCGAATCCCGGGCCGTTCCCGAAACGGTCTCGGCGGATGTCATCCGGCCCCGACGGGATCTTCGGGATCTCAATACCGTCACGATTGACGGCGAGCGGGCGCGCGATTTCGATGACGCCATCTCGGTCCTTCGGCTGCCTCACGACCAAATCCGGCTCTGGGTCCATATCGCGGATGTCGGCCATTATGTTCCGTGGGACACGCCGCTGGACCTCGAGGCCCGCCGGCGGGCCACCAGCGTTTACTTCCCCGATCAGGTCGTCCCGATGTTTCCCGAACGGCTGTCGAACGGGATCTGCAGCTTGAATCCAAAAGTGGATCGGCTGACACTGACGGCCGAGATGCTGTTCGATTCACACGGACAGCGGCTGGAGTACGATATTTACGAAAGCGTCATTCGGAGCAACGAGCGGATGACCTACACGGCCGTCAAAAAAATCCTGGTGGATAAGGACCCGGAGTTGCGGCGGACGTACGATTATCTGCTGCATGATTTTGATCTAATGGAAGAGCTCTGCCGCCGGCTCATGGCGGTCCGCGCACAAAACGGGAGCATTGATTTCGACCTTCCGGAACCGGAGATCATTTTAGACCTTCAGGGCCAGACGACGGACATCATCCGCGAGGAGCGCCATATCGCACACCGGATGATCGAGGAATTCATGCTGTCGGCCAACCGGACTGTGGCCGAGCATATGACGGAGTTGAAAATCCCGTTCATCTATCGCATTCACGACGTGCCGGACCCGGAAAAGATACATGACTTCATCCAGTTCATCGGAAGCTTCGGTTTGCGGTTCGCGGGTCCCAAGTCCGGCTCTGATCTGGAAAAGATTCGGCCCAAGGCGTTCCAGAATGTTCTCGACCAGGTCAAGGGCCGGCCCGAAGACCGGCTGATCAATCACGTGCTGCTGCGGTCCATGAAGCAGGCCAAATATTCGACCGAGAACATCGGCCATTTCGGTCTGGCGTTTGAACACTACACCCATTTCACATCGCCGATCCGACGGTATCCCGATCTGATCGTCCATCGTCTCGTAAAAGAGCTGATTCACCATAAAGGATTTTCTGCCCACCGACGGGAAGGGCTCGAAAAACTTCTTCCCGAAATCGCACAGACCAGCTCCGAGCGTGAACGCGCCTCGATGGAGGCCGAACGCGAGGCGGTGGACTTAAAGAAGGTTCGCTTCCTGGCGGACAAGGAGGGCGAGGAATATTTCGGCTTCATCACGGGCGTGACGGCGTTCGGGTTTTTCGTCGAGCTGGAGGAGATGTTCGTGGAGGGGCTGGTGCATATCAGCTCGATCCCGGACGACTATTACATCTACGAGGAGAAGCAGCACCGGCTGATGGGCCGCAATCACCGACGGATCTTCCG
>CAKKOZ010000029.1 GCA_919901335.1 Nitrospiria bacterium
CGGGCATATCTTCGTGGTGGACGGCCTCTATGACACGGTCCAGATTTTTAACCGACAGGGCGAGTTATTAATGAATTTTGGAGAAACGGGCGGGACGGAAGGGGATTTCTATCTACCCGCGGGGATCGCGATTGACAATAGAAACCGGATTTATGTGGCGGATACCTACAATCAACGGGTCGCCGTTTTTCAATTCATGGGAGAGCCGTTGCTGCCGCCCCCGGCCCCTTTGCCGGAGCCTGACGCGGCTGGAAAATTACAGGAAAACAAAGCGGTAGGGTATTGACATTGCCGGGCGCTGGAGTATAATAAGTAGGAGAGGGACTCCGTGTGCCAAGCACGATGAAACACAAACACGCACAGCGCCTTTTTCGCCGGCTCATTCAGACGGTCTGTCTGATCGGCCTGTTCGCCTGTCAGGGCGGCATTTCGGATGATGGTGGGACGATTCCGCTTGTGACGGGAGACGACGCGCCTTCTTCGGATGATGGCGGGGTAGTTCAACCGGTGGACGACACGCCCCCCCCGGATGATGGCGGGGTAGTTCAACCGGTGGACGACACGCCTCCCCCGGATGACGGCGGGGTAGTTCAACCGGTGGACGACACGCCTCCCCCGGATGACGGCGGGACGATTCCGACCGAAACAACGGTATTCAACTATAAACTGACCGTGACCGTCTCCGTTTCCGATCCGGCCTCGGACGGAGGACTGGCGTATAACAACCTCGTGGTCGGCGCGGCGCCCGAGGCGACGGATGAGTTTGACAATGCCTATGATGCCCGGGCCTTCCTGGCCGGACCGGTGCAGGCCTACTTTGCCCATGCGGGCGACAGCGGTTACCCCGATTCACAACAGCTCTGGCATGATATCCGGGCCGGCGGCCTGCCTCAGGAATGGGCCGTGGAAGTCCTGGCCGATCCCGGCAAGACCGTCACCCTTTTCTGGACCGCACCCGTCGGCGAGGCGGGCTGTGGGACGTATCAGTTCAATCTGCAGGACGCCGACGGGTCGTTGGGCCAGTCCGATCTCTGCGCCGCCGGCTCGCTGACCTATGAAGGCGACGGGCAGATCCGGCATTTTGTCGTGCGGGTGTCGTGAGGAAGTTGAGAGTTACTTTTTGTGATGACGTTCTTGGTATTTTACAATGGCCAGTGCAGAGAGGGCCAGGGCCACCAGCACCAACCCTGTTATGGAAAGCCAGGTCATGACCTTACTCCTTTGGTTGGACAAAGTAGGCAATAATGAACAAAGAAACAGCGCTTAAAAGCCCGATGCTAAATTCAAGAAGGTCCAATCGGCGTTCAATGAATTGTTTCACGACAACGGCGCTGAAGAATATCTTGCTCAGGTCAGCGAGATATTTTGCCAGGAGATCAAGTCGTTTATTCATGGGC
>CAKKOZ010000030.1 GCA_919901335.1 Nitrospiria bacterium
AGGTGCTCTTCACGGCGCCGGCCGATGGGACCTATTATGTGCGCGTCAGCCGGTCTGCCTCCGCGCCGCCCTCAGCCGGTGTGTACGGATCGTACGACCTGAAGATAACCTTTCAATAATAAAACAAACGGTTCGGCGGCGACAGCGCGATACTGAGGACTGCAGGACCGCAGCAGATATGTTATTCCGTCTGAACGTCCTTGATCTGATATTTGATTCTTCCCTCCAGCCATTGTTCCGGACAGTTTTTCGTATCCTGAATGAAATTTCCGATCTCATCCGGTTTGACGGCCTGAAGCACGCCTTTGGCGTTCCCGGGAACAATGACGCGAAGCGGCAGTGTCAGGTCTTCGACGGCGAGAACCTTTCCCTTGGCGTCCAGCATCTCAAGATGAAGCGTGAAGCTTTTGACCGGTCGGCTGCCGCTGTTTTTAATCTCGCCGAACACCTCGCAGACAACCGCATTCCGCTGAAAATCCTGGTACCGATGGGCGTGAACCGCCAGGGGCGTGACCAGCGGAGTCCCATTTTCAATGGCCTTGGCCGGTCCGGCCGGCCAAGGCGATAATGCGACGATGGACAATAATACAGCGATCACAACAGCGATTCGCATCCCCGTACGCCCTTTCTAATAGAATGCCGAGCTTGATGCCGAGTCAGAGATATGGTATTCTCCGATCAGTGTACGCAGAAACAATCTAAAATTCAAGCCCGATTTTAAAGGATCCAACGTGGTCGAAACGAATCGTTATGTCTTAAAGCGGCCTTCCGACAGTCCGGTCTCACCCCGTTTCACAATTGACTATGAAAAAGAGCTCAACCCGGCGCAGTACGCCGCCGTGACCGCTTTGGACGGACCGGTTCTGGTGATTGCCGGCGCCGGCAGCGGCAAGACGCGCACGCTGGTCTACCGTGTCGCCCGTTTCATCGAGTCCGGTCTGCCGCCCCAAAACCTTCTCCTGCTGACCTTCACCCGGAAGGCGGCGCAGGAAATGCTCAGCCGCGCTGGCCTTCTTCTCGGGACCGTCTGCGATCGTGTGGCCGGCGGGACCTTCCATTCCTTTTCAAACACGATTCTCCGACGGTACGGAACGGCGATCGGGCTGGAACCGGCCTTTACTATTCTGGACCGGCCGGACGGCGAGGACGTGATCCAGCTTCTCCGGAACGCCCGCGGGCTTGGAGGGCGGGAAAAGCGTTTTCCACGAAAGAACACCCTGTCCGATCTATTCAGCGCCTCGGTGAACAAAGCAACCGGCCTGGATGAAATCGTGCTGACGGAGTATCCTCACTTCTCGGACCATCTGAACGAGATACTGGAACTGGAAAAGGCCTATACCGATTTCAAGCGGAAGCGATCCCTTCTGGATTACGACGATCTGCTCCTCAAGCTTCAGGAACTCCTCGAAACCCAACGCGAGATACGCGAACAGCTGTCCGAGACCTATCGCGCCATTATGGTGGACGAGTACCAGGACACCAACAAGATTCAGGCCCGCGTGGTCCGGCTCCTTTGCGCGAACCATGAGAATGTGATGGTGGTCGGCGACGACGCCCAGAGTATTTATTCCTTCCGCGGGGCCCATTTCAAGAACATCATGGATTTTCCAAAGGAGTTTCCCAGGGCGCGCCTCTTCAGACTGGAAGAGAATTACCGGAGCACGCAGCCGATCCTAAACCTGACGAACGCGATCATCAATCAGGCGCGTGAAAAGTATCCCAAGCATCTCTTCACGCATCAGAAGGAGGGCCGCCCGCCGGTGCTGGTCCAGGCCGAAGACGAAAACTATCAGTCGCGGTTCGTCTGCCAGAGGGTGTTGGAGCTGAGGGACGAGGGGGTGCCTCTCGGGGAGATCGCGATTCTCTTCCGCTCCAGCCGCCATTCGTTCGATCTTGAGATCGAGTTGATCAGGCACGGCCTGCCGTTTATCAAACGGGGCGGGTTTAAGTTCATTGAGACGACCCATGTGAAGGACGTCCTAGCCCATCTCCGCGTGCTGCAAAATCCCCGTGATGCCGTGAGCTGGAACCGGCTGTTCTTGCTGATGGACGGGGTGGGACCGAAAAAGAGCCAGTCTATCATTGCGGCGATGGCAAAGGAGACGGATTGGCTGAAGGTATTGAAGGTCCAGTCGGAGCAGAAAGCGGGCGGGTCGGCATTGAAAGAGGTGACGCGATTATTTGAGGACCTTCTGGGCGTCCCCGGCGTTCCATCCGAGCAATTAAACCGGATTTACAGTTACTATACGCCGCTCCTGTCGCAGCGGTTTGACGACTATCCAAAGCGGATCAAGGATCTGGAACATCTCTACGCGATTACGGAACGTTACCTGAAGTTAGACGAGTTTTTAAGCGACATCACCCTTGAACCGCCCAGCGAGGCCGTCTCAGAGGTCGAGCCGATGGGGCGGTCCATCGGTCGGGAAGGCGAGAAGCTCATCCTATCCACCATTCATTCCGCAAAGGGCCTGGAGTGGCATACCGTCTTCATTATCTGGGCCCTCGACGGCAAACTCCCATCCATGTATTCTTTCGATAACGATGAGGAGATGGAAGAGGAGCGGCGGTTGATGTATGTGGCCGCCACCCGGGCCAAAAAAGGGCTTTATATCACCTATCCGATAAATATTTATGACAAGGTGCTTGGAACGGTTTTATCAAAGCCCACCCGGTTCTTGGATGGGATTTCAAGGTCGTTATATAACACCTGGTCGCTTGTCGAAGAAGATTTGTAAGATCGCTGTGTCGATACCCACGGACTACGATTTGTGCGCTTTGACAGGCCAGAGAGGTTTCCTGCGTTTCGGCGAGAACAGGACCGACAGAAAAAACAGGGCCGTCGCCAACAGGACGATCGCAGCGCCGGATGGAATATCCATGATGAAGGAAAGAAACATTCCGGCGACGCTGGAGAACACGCCGAAAAGGATCGAGACGATCATCATGCCCTTCATGCTGCGGGTCAACTGATAGGCGGTTGCGGCCGGAATCAGGATCATGGCGTAGACCAGAACCGCCCCCACGGCCTTGAGAGAAACGACGATCGTCAATGCGATCAGGCTGATGAGGAGGAAAAAAAGGCTGCGGGCCGGGATTCCGGAGGCCTCGGCCATTTCCTGATCAAAGGCGATGAACAGGAGTTCTTTGTAGAACAGAAAAAGCGCGACCAGAACCGCCAGGCCCAGCCCGGCGATGACGGTCAGGTCGGACGGGGTGACCGACAGAATGCTCCCGAAAAGATAGCCGTACAGTTCGGCATTGTAACCCTTCATGAAGCCAATGAACAGGATCGCCATGGCCATCGTGGAGGTATAGAAAATTCCGATCGAGACGTCTAACTTCATCCGCCCTTTCTCAACCAGAAGCCCCGTGATCCAGACCGTCATCAGTCCGAAGAGAACCGCCATGCCCATCGGATTCAGGCCCAGGAGAAAAGCCAGGGCGACCCCGGCGAAGGCGGCATGCGCGGTTCCGGCCCCGATAAACGACAGCCCCTTTAATACGACAAAAACGCCGATGACTGAGCAGAGAATCCCGATCAGCACCGAGGCCAGCAACGCCCGCTGCATGAAGCCGTAGGCCATGATCTCAAGCATGGTGATAATCTCCGACGATCACGAACCCTTTTTCCGTGACCATGATCTGCGTGCCGTAAACCTGCGACAGAATTTCCTTCGTCAGCACTTCGTTGGGAGGGGCCGCGGCGTAGAGTTTTGTTTTAAGCAGGGCAAGCCGGTTGACGAAGGGAACGATCATGTTGATGTCATGCGTCACCAGCAGAATGGTCAGGCGCAGCGTGTCGTGCAGTTTTTTAATCAGCTCCAGGATGGTTTGCTGCGTCGGCATGTCGACCCCGGTGGTCGGCTCATCCAGAAGAAGCACCTGGGGCTGCTGCGCGAGCGCGCGCGCGATGAAGATGCGTTGCTGCTGTCCGCCGGACAAATGGCCCAGGGATCGATCCGCGTAGTCCGCCATTCCCACTTCGTCAAGGGCGTGCCGGGCGATTTCATTATCCCGACGGGACGGACGGCGGAGGAGGCCGATCGAGCTGAACCGCCCCATCAAGACCGCCTCGAAGACCGTGACCGGGAAATCCGGATCCACGCGATCCTTCTGCGGGAGATAGCCGATTCGGGCGCGATGGTGGCAGCGGAGCTTCTCGCAGGCGCAGTCAAAGATCTGGACCTGTCCGGAGACGGGAGGGATGAGGCCCAGCAGGGCCCGCAGCAGCGTGGTCTTGCCGGAGCCGTTGGGCCCGATAATTCCGATGAATTCTCCCTCCATGATCTCGAGCGAGATCTCTTCGAGAGCGATCCGGCCGGGAAATCCGAAGCTGGCCTTTGAAAATTGGATGATCGGTTTGGACACGGCTGTCTCAATCCTTCAGTGCGTCAACCAATTGGTTGACGTTGTATTCTATCATCGCGCGGTACGTCTCCGCGCCGGGGAGGGCTCCCGGGATCGGGGTGAGGACGACCACCTTGGCCCCGGTTTCCTGAGCCAAAATCTGCGGCAGCTTCGGGTTGAGCTGCGGTTCGGAGACGATCACGCGGATTTTTTCGGCCTTAATCATCCGGATCAGATCGGACAGATGTTTTGCGGATGGTTCAGCCCCGGCCTGTGAAGCAATGCTCCCGCGGATCGTGAAGCCGAACCGCCGCGCAAAGTAGGACCAGGCGGCGTGATGGGAGATGATTTTTTTGTTCTGAAGCGATTTAAGTTTCGTCATCAGCCGCTGCTGGGTTCGGTCCAGGTCTTGAATATACTGCGCTTGGCTCTTCAAGTAATCGTCTTTATGGGCCGGGTCAATCTTCAAGAGCCCCTCGGTGATATGCCGCACCATCCGCTTGGCGTTTTCCGGGTCCAGCCAGATATGAGGGTCTCCCAGAGACGGAGAACCGGTGGGGCTATCCTGGCTTTTAAGCAACGGGACCCCTTTGGATGTGGTGATGATCAAGAGACGGTGGTTATCGGCATTCTTGATCAGGCCGTCCACCCAGACTTCCAGTCCCAACCCGATCTGGACCAGCATTCGGCCTTCTCTGATGGCAAGGATATCGGTCGGTTTCGGGGTGTAGGTGTGTTCGTTTTCGAGTCCGCTGAGCAGGCTGGTGACCGTCACTCGCTCGCGTCCGATCTGCTGGACCAGGTCCTTGAGGACGGGAAAGGTCGCGACAACCTTGATCGGTTCGTCCGCAACGGCGGAATCGGAGACGCCGGCCTCCGGTGCGGCCAGCCCGATTCCCGAGAACAGGATCGTTAACAGAAGGATGCGCAGCGCCATTTTAGCCTGGGGGCCATGTCATCTGTCGGCCGCCCAAGAGATGAACATGGAGGTGATGGACGGTCTGTCCCCCGTCCGGTCCGGTATTGATCACCGTTCGGAATCCGGTCGGGGTGAGGTTGCGCGTCTTGGCCAGGCTGTTCACGATCAAAAATAAAGAGCCCATCAGGTCCTTGTCCGTTTGGGTCAGGCTGGACAACGAATCAATATGTTTTTTGGGCACCACGATCATGTGAACCGGGGCCTGGGGGTTGATGTCTTCAAAGGCCAGCGCGTCGTCGTCTTCATAGACGATACGGCTTGGAATCTCTTTTTTAATCATGCGGCAGAACAGACATGGGGTCATATCAGGATCTCCTGCGCCGGACGGTTTTGCTCATTTTCCCGAATCGCTTCTGCAACTCTTGATAGATGTCGGAAGGCGCGATGGTGTGATGGCCCATGAGAACCAGGGTATGGAACCACAGATCGGCCACCTCCCAGATGATATCGGAGGCCCGGTTGTTTTTTGAGCCGATGATGAGCTCGCCGGATTCCTCTCCGATCTTTTTTAAAATCGTGTCCCGTCCCGATTTCAACAACAGGGAAACATAGGAGTCCGCTTTCGGAGACCGCTTGCGGTCCAGGATCACGTCATAAATGCGATCCAGAATCAAGGCCTTTGACGGCGACGGCTTGAACCGGCGGACGGCGCCGTTCTTGACGGTCCGGAAAAAACAGGACGCTTGCCCCGTGTGACAGGCCGGCCCTTCCGGTTCGACGCGGACCAGCAGCGTGTCGCCGTCGCAGTCGAGCCGGACTTCCTTGACGTTCAGATAGTTTCCGGAGGTGGCCCCTTTGGGCCAGAGGGTCTTACGGGACCGGCTCCAGAAATGGGCCCGGCCGGTCCGGATCGTTTTCTCCAAGGCGTCGCGGTTCATATAGGCCATCATCAAAACGGCGTCGTCGCGATGGTCCTGGATGATCGCCGGGATCAAACCGTCTTCGTTGAACTTCAATCCCCGCGGCAGTCGTGATCGAGTTGTCATTTTGACCTCACCGGAAATCGGACTGGAATTCCTTTTGAGTCGAGATACGTTTTGGCTTCGAGAATCGTATGCTGCCGGTAGTGAAAGATGGAGGCGGCCAGAACGGCGTCGGCCCGTCCGGTGGCTAGGACGTCGTAGAGATGTTCCAGATTGCCCGCGCCGCCCGAGGCAATGATCGGAATCGGGACGGCCTCGGCCACAGCCCGTGTCAGTTTGAGATCATAGCCTTCCTTTGTGCCGTCCTGATCCATGCTGGTCAATAGAATTTCACCCGCGCCGGCCTCGGCCATGCGGACGGCCCAGGCCACGGCATCGATTCCGGCGGACGTCCGCCCGCCGTGGGTGTAGACAAGCCATCCGTCCCGGGACCGTTTGGCGTCGATCGCGACCACGATGCACTGGCTTCCGAATCGCTCCACCGCGGCCTTCACAAAATCGGGGTTTTCCACCGCGGCGGTATTGATCGAAACCTTATCGGCGCCGGCCAGGAGCAGATCGCGGATATCCTGAAGTGTTCGGACGCCGCCGCCGACCGTGAGCGGCATGAACACCTCGGCCGCGGTGCGTTCCACGACGTCCAGCAAGATTTTCCGCTTCTCATGGGAGGCCGTGATGTCCAGGTAGCAGAGCTCGTCCGCTCCTTCGTCATCGTAATACCGGGCGATCTCGACCGGATCGCCGGCGTCGCGTAGATTGACGAAGCCGACCCCCTTGACGACCCGTCCGTCCTTCACATCCAGGCAGGGGATGATTCGTTTGGCCAGCATCAGACCGCACCCCGGGCCAGTGAAAGCGCCTCGCTTAGTTTGAGAGCGCCGGTGTACAAGGCTTTTCCGACGATGACGCCGGACAGGCCGGAGGACTCCAACGCGAGCAGTGACCGGATATCCTCAAGGGAGGTAATTCCGCCGGAGGCGATGATCGGGATTTCCACCGCCCGGACCAGCTCCCGGATCGCATCCAGGTTCGGTCCCATAAGCATGCCATCCCGTTGAACGTCGGTGAAGATGATGGACAGAATCCCCAATCCATCCAATCGATTCACGAGATCCAACGCGGACTGTTCCGTGGCCTCGGTCCATCCCTTCACCAGTACCTTTCCTGCCCGCGTATCCAGCCCGACCGAGATCCGGCCTGGAAAAGTGCGGCAGGCCGTTTCTAAAAAGGCGCGGTCGGAAACGACGCGGGTTCCCAATACGATTCGGGAAACGCCCTGCTTGATATACTGTTCAATATCCTCGATCGTTCGTATGCCGCCCGCCGCCTGAATCGGAATCTTGACGGATTGAATCATCTTTAGAATCGGGTCTCGGTTCTTGGGCGCTCCGCTGAAGGCCCCGTCCAGATCCACGACATGAATCAACTCGGCGCCCTCGGATTCCCATCGGCGGGCGACCGCGACCGGATCATCTGAATAGACCGATTCCGTGCCGGCCCGTCCCTGCTCCAGGCGCACGCAGCGACCGTCTTTGATATCAATCGCCGGAATGATCACCATTTCAGTCCGCCTTCATTTTGGCCCAGGGGGATACGGCCATGAGCCGCTCGACGCCGTCTTCCGAAAGCTCGGCCGCCGTGAGCCAGCGGCTTCCGCGTTTAAAGAAGAGACGGAAGGCCGAGATATCCTCCATCAGGGATTTTTGCGTCTCATGATAGACGGCCTTCCAGAGGAGATGACCGTCTTCGGCATGAATGAGTTGAACCGTAAACCCGACCGAAGCCGGTCTCTGAATTCCGAGGGCGGTGCCCTCCCGTTCGACAAATGTCGTTACGGACCCCAGCAACACCGTCGAGGTATTCAAAAGCTTTCCGATTTGTTTGGCCCGTTGCAGGTCGGAGAGAGGCTCGGTCTCGCCGCCCGATGGGGCGGGTTCCGGTCCTTCCCATCGGATAACGGTGATGTGACGTGCGGTCAGCCTGCGATAAAATTGGTCCGTGATGATCTGTGAGGCGCCCTCTCCGACCGTGCCGGATCGAATCTCGCCGGTGGTTTTGGGTTCCACGACAAACGGGATGAGTCCGACCTCCTGCACCGAATGCTTTTCGAGCTCGTGGGGTAATGAGCTTTCGATATATTTGGGCCCGCAGCCCGTCCCCGCGGCCAGAATAAGCAGAAGAATAAAGCCGGTTCGTTTTATCGGCATTGGGCGAAATTCCGAAGGAGCATTAAACCGACCGCCTGACTTTTTTCGGGATGAAACTGACAGGCGAAGACGTTGCCTGCCGCGATGCTCGAAGCAAACGAGACGCCGTATTCGGTGGTGGTTGCGATCAGGCTCGGATCTTCCGGCGCCCCATAATAGGAATGGACGAAATAGACCATGGCATCGGCCGGAATGCCGTCAAACACCGGCGCGGGTTTTTTAATCGTCAGTGTATTCCACCCCATGTGCGGTACTTTCAGGTCGTGGGTCTTGAACCGGACGACCCGCCCCTGGATCCAGCCGAGTCCCTTATGAAGTCCGAACTCCTCGCTCTCGGTAAAGAGGAGCTGCAGTCCCAGGCAGATTCCGAGAAAGGGCTTGCCGCTCGACAGGGCCCGACGGATGGGATCGATCAGGCCCATCTGTTCCAGGTTGCGCATGCAGTCTGGAAAGGCGCCCACGCCGGGAAGAACGACATGGCTCGCGTCGGCGATCACCCGGGGTTCACGCGTGACGTTCACCGTATAGCCCAGTCGTTCGAAGGCTTTCGAGACGCTTCGAAGGTTGCCCATGCCGTAGTCAATTATTGCGATCATAGTCATAAGCGGGTCCTGTCCTGCGGCAGCCCCATCCGTCCTCACTCCGTTCATCTTCCCGGATGGGACCTGCCATCCCCACCCAGTGGGGATTTTCCGTTGCGGGCGGACGGGGCGCCCCGCCTCCGGCCACCCGCTTACAATTTACCCTTTGTCGACGGAACGCCGCGCGTCCGGGCGTCCGGCTGCACCGCCTGATCCAATGCCCGCCCGAAGGCTTTGAAAATCGCCTCGAGAATATGATGCGGATTTTTCCCATAGGGGACGTTGACATGGAGCGTGATCCCGGAGTGAACGACGAAGGCCTTGAAAAACTCCTCGATCAGCTCCGTGTCGAAGTTGCGGATCATTTTCTTTTTGGGCAGCGGGACTTCATAAATCAGGTACGGGCGGCCGGAAAGATCCAGATCCACTCGTGCGATCGCCTCGTCCATCGGCACGGAAAAGGAGCCGTACCGTTTGATGCCCTGCTTGTCCCGAAGCGCCTTGGCTACGGTCTCTCCCAGCACGATGCCGATGTCCTCGACCGTGTGATGGAAGTCCACCTCCGTGTCGCCCCGGGCGATCACCGTCAGATTAAACCGTCCGTGTTTGGCCATCAAGGTGAGCATGTGATCCAGGAACGGCATCGTCGTTTGAACACGGCTCTGTCCGGTGCCGTCCAGATCCAGCCGGATCTTCACCTGTGTTTCAGTCGTCTTCCGTTGAACCTCAGCGCGACGCGTCTTCATCGTGTGCGAACCTCCACGGCCTGGGCATGGGCCTGAAGCCCTTCCATCTCTGCCATTCGAATCACCGCGTCCTTCACCCGCAACAGGCCCTCACGGCTGAACGAAAGGAGGCTGGTCTTCTTTACAAAATCATCCACCGACAAGGGGGATGAGAATCGTGCCGTCCCGCCCGTGGGCAGGACGTGGTTCGGCCCGGCGACGTAATCGCCGAGAGACTCCGTCGTATAGTGACCCAGGAAGACGGCCCCGGCATGTTTGACCATCGGCAGCAGATTTTCCGGCCGGTCCACGGCCAGTTCTAGATGCTCCGGCGCAATGGCATTGGCCATCGCCACGGCCTGGGTCAGGTCCCGGACCAGAAAGATTTTTCCAGAACGGCGAAGCGATTCGGCGATGATCGCCTTCCGTGGGAGGCGGACGATCTGTTCCTTCATCCGCGTTCGGACTTTTTGAATCAGCGATTCGCTCGGAGTGATCAGGATCGAGATCGCAAGCTCGTCATGTTCGGCCTGTGACAGAAGATCAGCCGCGACGAACCGGGGATCGGCCGTGTCATCCGCGATCACAACGATCTCGCTGGGTCCGGCGATCATGTCGATGTCCACAAGGCCGAAGACCAGCCGTTTGGCCGTCGCGACATAGATATTTCCCGGGCCGACGATCTTGTCCACCCGTGCGATCGTTTTGGTTCCATACGCCATCGCCCCGACGGCCTGCGCGCCGCCGACGGTATAGATCTCGTTCACCCCGGCCAGATCGGCCGCCACGAGGAGGTGAGGATTCAACTCGCCCCGGGGCGTCGGTGTGCACATCACGACCTCCGGAACGCCGGCGACCCTTGCCGGAACGGCGTTCATCAGGACGGAGGAGGGGTAGGCCGCTTTTCCGCCGGGGACATAGATCCCGACGCGCTCCAGCGGGCGGACCCGTTGTCCCAGCGTGATCTGCTGTTCCTCATAACTCCAGCTTTTGAGTTTCTGTCGTTCATGGAACGATCGGATCCGATCGGCGGCAAACCGAAGCGCCTCCACGGCCGAGGGCGTGACCTGGCCGTAGGCCTCCTTGATTCGTTCCGGACGGATCCGAAGCCGGCCGGCCGTGAAGCGGACCTGATCGAACTGCTGCGTATAGCGGATGACGGCGGCATCCCCCTGACGCCGGACCGCATCCAGGATGGTCCGGACCGTTTTCTCAACGCCCGGCGGAGTCGAATCGGTTCGCCGAAGAGCGGACGTCCACGCACGGTTAGGGTTCTTTTGGTTCATTCGGATCAGTTTCATTCCGTTGTCTCGCCGACCGTTTCCTGAAGTTGCCGGATCAGGTCCATGATGGTTTTCGCTTTTGTTTTAAGGCTGGCCCGATTGACGATCAACCGTGCGGTGGACTGCGCGATCACGGCCTGCTCTTCCAAATGATTCTCGCGCAGCGTCGTTCCGGTCGTGATCAAGTCCACGATCTGTTCCGCCAGTCCCACCAGCGGCGCCAGCTCGATCGCGCCCGAGAGGCGGATGATCTCGACCGAAAGGCCTTTCTCGTTAAAGTACCGTTCCGTGATCCGGGGATATTTTGTCGCGATCTTGAGTTTCGCCGCCGACCCGGTGGGCGTCACGGCCGCCGTCTTGGGCCCGGCCACGATAATCCGGCAGGCGCCGAAACGCAGATCCAGCGGCTCGTAGACGTCCGGTTCCTGTTCCAGCAGCACGTCCTTTCCCACAATGCCCATATCGGCCGCGCCGTATTCCACGTAGGTCGGGACGTCGACTGCGCGCACGATCATCATCCGGATCCGGTGCTTGGGGTTCTCAAACAGGAGCTTCCGGCTGTTGGCCTGAAGCCCGCGCGGAAGCAGCCCGTTTTTCCGGAAGAGATCCATGGACGGATTTAAGAGGCGGCCTTTCGGCAATGCGATGGTAACGGTGTCTTTCATGGTGTTTGTCTGATCCGTGTGATCTCACCCCCGAGATTGGAAAACTTCTGCTCGATCCCTTCGTATCCGCGGTCCAAATGATAAACGCGAGAGATTTCGGTTTCGCCTTCCGCCGCCAGCCCCGCAAGAACGAGACAGGCGCTGGCCCTTAAGTCCGAGGCCATCACGGGCGCTCCGCTCAACCGCCGGACCCCTTTGATGATCGCGTTGCGGCCTTCGACATGGATATCGGCCCCCATGCGTTTTAGCTCGGCGACATGCGTGAAGCGGTTTTCAAAAACCGTTTCGGTGATGACGCTCAACCCGTCGGAGAGCGCCATGAGGGCCATGATCTGGGCCTGCATGTCGGTCGGGAAGCCGGGATACGGGAGCGTTTTGATGTCCACCGCGCCAATCCGACCCTTTGCGGTTGCCCGGACGCCGTCCGATTCTTCCCGGATCTCGACGCCGATCTCCCGGAGCTTTAAGAGCACGGCGTCCAGATGCCGCGGGTTGCAGCCGCGGACGAAGATCTCGCCTCCGGTGATCGCGGCGGCCGTCAGGTAGGTTCCGGCTTCGATGCGGTCCGGCATGATCCGGTGCGTGCCGGAGCCGTTCAACGACTCGACGCCGTCAACCGTGATGACATCCGTGCCGGCGCCGCTGATCTGGGCGCCGCACCGGATCAGGAATTGCGCGAGATCGGCCACCTCCGGTTCGCGGGCGGCATTCTCGATCACCGTAACGCCGTCGGCCAGCGTCGCGGCCATCATGAGATTTTCCGTGCCGGTCACCGAGGCCAGATCCAGATAGATCCGGGCGCCCTTGAGGCGTTTCGCCTTCACGGTCACAACCCCGTGCTCGATCTTAATTTCGGCGCCCATCTTTTCCAGGCCCATCAGGTGAAGATTGATGGGCCGTGCGCCGATGGCGCAGCCGCCCGGAAGGGAAACCCGGGCCTCTCCGAACCGCGCGGCCAGCGGGCCCAGCACCAGAACGGAGGCGCGCATCGTTTTAACCAGCTCATAGGGGGCGTCGCACCGGGCCAGCTCGGACATACGGACCGTCCATCGGAGTCCCGATTGCCCTTCCCAGCCGTCCGGTCCGTCCTCCGTGATCACGGCGCCCAGATGGATCAACAGACGCTTGATCGTGGCCACATCCATCAGCTTCGGAATGTTTGCGATGCGATGCGTTCCCATCCCGAGCAGGGTTGCGGCGAGTATGGGCAGCGCGGCGTTCTTGGCCCCGCTGACCGTCACGTCGCCTTTGAGCGGCCTGCCTCCTTTGATTAAAATTTTATCCATTCACGGTTTTTCCAGAACGACGACCCGATCGATGCCGCTCAGGTCCTTTTTGATTCGGTCCACCCGCCAGCCGATCTGCTCGGCCATGGCGCGGACCGGAATCGCCTGCCGGATTCCGACTTCAAGAAACAGACGGCCGCCGGGGCGCAGAAACTCAATGGCTCGAGGAAAAATCCGCCGGTAGAAATCCAGACCGTCCGGTCCGCCGTCCAGTGCGAGCCGGGGTTCATAAAGCCCGACCTCCGGCTGCAGCCGGTCCAGCTCCGAAGCCGGGATGTATGGAGGATTGGCCAGGATGAGATCCACCTGGCCCTGCAATCGAATCGAGGCCAATGGTTTAAGCAGATCCCCTTCCAGAAACTCGATTCGCCCGGTCATTCCATGCCGCGAGGTGTTCGAACGGGCGACGTCCAGCGCGCCGGGTGAAAGATCGGTCGCAAGAATCCGGGCCGTCGGGTAGAGGGTGGCCAGTGTGACGGCCAGACAGCCCGTGCCGGTGCAGAGATCCACCAGCGTGATCGGTAATGCCGGTGGTCCCCATTGTTCCAGTACCGCTTCGATCAACATCTCCGTTTCGGGGCGGGGGATCAGCGTATCCGTCGTGACCCGGAATTCCAGCCCCCAGAATTCCTGGGTTCCCAGGATATACTGGAGCGGCTCCCGGTTTGCGCGGCGCCGGATCAAATCGGAAAACGTTTTTTCTTGATCGGAATCGAGGGAGGGAAGATCAGCCCGGTAGAGGGCCAGGCGCGTGCAGTCGAGAAGATGGGCGATCAGCGTCTCGGCTTCGCGGCGGCCGTCCGGAATCCCGGCATCGGTCAGCGCGCGTGTCGCGGTCTGAAGAAGGTTTTGAAGCCCTCGGATTACGGTGGTGTTCATGATCGTGTTCTGTTCTCATTTCGAAGAAATGATCAGGAGGCCATGACGGTGTTGAGCCGGTCGGCCTGGTCGGCCTCAATCAGGGCGTCAACCATCTCGTCCAGATCCCCCTCCAGAACCTGGGTCAGGCGGTGCAACGTCAGCCCGATCCGGTGATCCGTAATTCGGTTCTGGGGAAAATTGTAGGTGCGGATTTTCTCGCTCCGATCGCCCGTGCCGACCTGGGATTTTCGCGCCTTGGCCATTTCAGCCTCACGCCGGTTCTGTTCGACTTCCAAGAGCCGTGCGCGAAGCACGCGCATGGCCTTGGTCCGGTTTTTCAGTTGGGACCGCTCATCCTGGCAGCTCACGACCGTGTGGGTCGGAATATGGGTGATCCGTATGGCCGAATGGGTGGTGTTGACGCTCTGACCTCCGGGCCCGGATGAGCAGAAGGTGTCAATCCGGAGATCGCTCGGGTCGATCGTGATATCCACCTCTTCCGCCTCAGGAAGCACCGCCACCGTGACGGCCGATGTATGGATGCGGCCTCCCGCTTCGGTGAGGGGGACCCGCTGCACTCGATGGACGCCGCTTTCAAATTTAAAACGGTGGTAGACGCCTTTCCCTTCGATCGCGGCAATGACTTCTTTTAAGCCCCCGATTCCGGTCGGACTGGAACTCAGGATCTCAACATGCCACCGGTGGTTTTCAGCGTATCGCGTATACATCCGGAACAGCTCGGCGGAAAACAGCGCGGCCTCGTCTCCGCCCGTACCGGCACGGATTTCCAAGATCGTGTTTTTATCATCATGGGGCTCCTTGGGCAACAACAACTGTTTGAGATGTTTTTCCATCTGATCTTTTCGCCCTGAAAGTTCCTGGTGTTCATGTTCCGCCATCTTCCGCAGGTCGGCTTCCGCCTTGGCGTCCCGAAGCATTTCGTCCGTGGCCTCGATCTCTTTGATCACGGCCTGGTACTGGCGATACTGTTCCATGACTTCCTCGAGTTCGGCGCGCTCCTTGGCCAGCCGTTGGAATTGCGCCTGATCCGCGATAATTTGAGGATCGCTCAGAGAATGAGCCAATCCGTCGAATCGTTCGCGCATCATCTCAAGTTTCTGGACGATGATCGGGTCGTTGGGGGTGGTCATGGCCTCTCTCGCAACATGCCTTGATACCGCTTATTTCTTCTTGTACTTTTTAAGGAAGCGTTCAACGCGGCCTTCCGTGTCGATCAGCTTCTGCGTTCCCGTAAAATAAGGATGGCAGGAGGAACAGATTTCGACATGGATGTCCGCCCGAGTCGAGCGGGTTTTGATGGCATTCCCGCAGGCGCAGGTGATGGTGGCTGCTTGATACTCTGGATGAATCCCTTCTTTCATTTTGTTTGTCCTCCTTATTCAATCGTGAGCGGGCCATTATAACATTTTTAATTTCTTATGAAAAGGGCTTGTTCGGAAATGCTTTGACCGGGAATCGAAGAGGGTCTTACCCGCACCCTGCGACACATCGGCTGCGAAACGCCGAGTGCAGGCCCGCAGCAGGCGTGTGCGTTCGATTCGAGGCGAGCGGACCGGGGATGCTACCGGTTCATGGATTCGAGAAACTCTTTATTTGTTTTCGTATTCTTGATCTTATCGATCAGGAATTCCATGCTCTCCATCGTCGAGAGGGGGCTTAAAACCTTCCGCAATATCCACATTTTGTTCAGGTCTTCCTTGTCCACGAGCAGTTCCTCCTTGCGCGTGCCGGACTGGCTGATATCAATCGAGGGGAAGACGCGCTTGTCGGCCAACTTCCGGTCCAGATGAACTTCCATATTGCCCGTTCCCTTGAATTCCTCAAAGATGACGTCGTCCATCCGGCTGCCGGTGTCCACCAGGGCCGTCGCCATGATCGTCAGGCTGCCGCCGTGTTCGATGTTCCGCGCCGATCCGAAGAAGCGCTTGGGGCGCTGGAGGGCGTTGGCGTCCAGTCCGCCCGACAGAACCTTCCCGCTGGGCGGGATGATGGAGTTGTAGGCCCGGGCCAGACGGGTGACGCTGTCCAGCAGGATCACCACGTCGCGTTTATGTTCCACCAGCCGTTTCGCCTTCTCAAGAACCATCTCGGCGACCTGCGCGTGACGCGGCGCCGGTTCGTCGAAGGTGGAGCTGACCACTTCGGCCTTTACCTGGCGCTGCCAGTCCGTGACCTCTTCAGGCCGCTCATCAATCAACAGAACGATCAAGGTGATTTCAGGGTGGTTGGCCAGAATGGCCTTCGCGATGTTCTGAAGCAGGACCGTCTTTCCGGTGCGGGGGGAGGCGACGATCAAGCCGCGCTGCCCTTTTCCGATCGGCGTGATCAGTTCCATGACCCGCGTGCAGAGTTCCTGCGGATCGTGCTCCAGTCGGATCTTCTCTTCCGGGTAGAGGGGGGTGAGGTTGTCGAACAGGATTTTATCCCGCGCCGCCTCCGGGTCCTCAAAATTGACCTTCTCGACCTTCAACAGGGCAAAGTACCGCTCGCCCTCTTTCGGCGGTCGGATCTGGCCGGAGACGATATCGCCGGTGCGGAGATTGAAGCGGCGGATCTGGGAGGGGGAAATATAAATATCGTCGGGGCCGGGCAGATAGTTGTAATCCGGCGCGCGGAGAAAACCAAAGCCGTCCGGAAGGGTTTCCAGAACCCCTTCGCCGTAGATGACGCCGTTCTTTTCGGCCTGGGCCTGGAGGATCGCGAAGATCAGCTCCTGCTTTCTCAGGTTGCTGGCTCCGTCGATCTTCAGATCCTTCGCCACATCGTTCAATTCAGCGATATCCTTTCCCTTTAATTCTTGAAGATTCATTCGGTTCTCCTCGACGTTATCAATCCTATCCATTCTCGTGCCTCCCCGGATTTTCGGGTTGTTGAGGTTATTGACAAGCGGGGTCGTGCGGTTTTGTTAGTTTAATGTCTGGGTACCAACAGTCTCTTCATCCAATGGGCGGACAGAGAAGCAGTCTTTTAAGCTGGGTGAGAGTGACGTTATGGTGGATAGTTCACTCGGATCGATTCAGGGCCGCCGCAATTTATGCTGTATGTCTAAGTCAGTAGGATGAGATGCTGGATTTAGTTTCCCTATTGAAGAATCGGTTTCTTGCGGTGTGCACGACTGACCGCACTATAACGGATCTTGATGAATCTTGTCAATATCTATTTATAGGGGCTCACATCGCCGCCATTATCAGTGGGGGCCCGTGCGGGCTTCGCTCCTCCGATGCCCCCACACCCCGCGCTCGGACTGGCAGAGCCAGCCCCTCGCTTCCTCTCGCTCGGTTTGCTCGCTGGGAATTATCTTAGGTCTTTGGCGCAGCGGAATCCTGCGTCCGGAAAGGCGCCTTCCGGATTGGCATAGAAGCGGTACGAGGTCCGGTAGAAATAGGGGATGGAATAGTGGCCGATACCGCCCCAGCTGCTCCCTCGGAGGATCTTGAATTTTTCTCCGAAGGTTTCGCTGACGTAATCGGAGTTGGGGTAGGGCTTATACCAGTCGGAGGTCCATTCCCAGGCATTGCCCGCCATGTCATATACGCCGTAAGGGCTTTTGCCGGCCTCAAACTTTCCAACGGGAGAGAGGTCACCGATCCCGGTGTCGCCCGTATTGGCCTTGGTGCTGTCGAACTCATTGCCCCAGGGATAGTCCCGACCGTCCGTGCCCCGGGCGGCCTTTTCCCATTCGGCTTCCGTGGACAGGCGTTTTCCGGCCCATTGGCAGAACCGTTCCGCGTCATACCAATTGACCAATGTGACGGGGTAATTTTCTCGCCCGGCCGGAATCGCGCCGTCCGGCCAGTTTTCCGGCGGCCGTGAACCCTTGGCGTCCACGAACTGCCTGTAGGCGGCTTGGGTGACTTCAACTTTGTCGATGAAGTAGTTCGGTAGAAGAACCTTGTGTTGGGGATGCTCATCCAGATACCAGGGCTTGACGGTGCCGAACTCGGTGCCTTTCCCTTCCGTATCCACCTTGTCGCTCCCCCTAAGGAATTCGCCGGCTGGAATCAGGACCATGCCCTCAGGCGGGGTCTGGTTTTTAAGGCATCCTGAAAAAACCGCCAGGCAAAGAAACAGCCCGATGGATCGTTTGAGAGAATGCAACATGGGTATATTATATCCTTCCTTCAAGGGGAGGTTGACAAGGACTTGGCGCATCGGAAACCGAAGCCGCTGTTCTTCGTCCCGGGATTAAAAAAACTGCGGTTGAAATTCGGCGCGCTGATGCCACAGTGATAGCCGGAACAGTTAATCCAGGAACCGCCCTTCAGCACGCGGTATTTCTCCCCGTAGTTTTCGGTCGGACGCCTGTTTCCCGGATAGGCTTTGTACCAGCTTGACGTCCATTCCCAGACATTGCCGGACATATCCGCGACCCCGTAAGGGCTGTTGCCCTGCGGAAATTTTCCGACCGGGGTCGTTCCGCCCAGTTTCAACTGAGGGACGTTGGCTTTTTTTGCGTCAAAGTCGTTTCCCCATGGAAACCATCGCCCGTTCGTGCCTCGAGCCGCCTTTTCCCATTCCATATCGGCGGCAAGACGCTTGTCCGCCCAGTGACAGAAGTCGTTGGCGTCGTACCAGGTGACAAAGACGACCGGGTGGTCGGCGATGTCGGGAGGAAAGGCATCGTCCGTCCAGTCCATGGGAGCCGGGCGGCCGGTGGCCTCGATAAATTTTTTGTATTGGGTATTCGTGGCCTCAAATTTGTCAATATAAAAACCGTCCAGGTAAACGGTATGCGTCGGACCCTCGTCCGGCCATCGGGCATCCGATCCCATGATGAAAGGCCCCGCCGGGATGAGTGCCATACCCTTCGGCGTTGCGGGAGGCGTCCTGGATTCGGAAACGCGATCCATTCTGTCGCCCCAGATCCACAAGAATACGAAGGTCGCGGCCGAGAGCCGCAGGAGACGCAGCAATGGGCTGCGCCTTGTCAGGGAGAGCATGGGTGGTCATGGTCGTGTTGATGATCGCGATGAAGAACGCCGGGATTCATTTCGGCGTTCATGATAGCAGGGAACAAGCGTGGCGTCAAGAAGCGGAAAGGCTTCGGGCGTCTTCGCCAGCAGGGCGCGGGTAAGGGCGGGGTTGCATTGACTATTTTATGAGGCCATGTTAGATTTTGAGTTCTTTAGCAGGTTATCGAGCGGGTGAGATGCTGGATCTTAAATATATCCGGGAGCACACAGAGCGGGTTCGGAAAAAGATCGGGGACCGCGGGCAGACGGCTGACCTCGATGGACTGCTGCGGCTGGATCAGGGGCGGCGGCAGTTGACTATCGAGGTGGAGGATCTCAAGCGCCGACGGAATACCGCTTCTGAAGAGATCGCCCACTTGAAGACGCAGCAGAAACCGGCCGAGGCATTGCTGGCCGAAATGAAACAGGTTTCGGATCGGATCAAGCAACTGGGTGAACAGATGCGCCTGCTGGATGAACAATTGCAGGATCGGCTGCTCTATCTTCCGAACCTTCTTCATGACTCCGTACCGGTCGGCAAGGATGAAAAAGAGAACCAAGAGATCAAGCAGTGGGGGAAGCGGCCCTCCTTTGATTTCCCATCCCGGTCCCACTGGGAGATCGGGGAGACGCTCGGCATCCTGGATTTTGAACGGGCCGCGCGGGTCACGGGGGCGCGGTTCGTGTTCCATAGAGGATTGGGCGCGCGGCTGGAGCGTGCGCTTGCGAATTTCATGCTGGACCTCCATGTCGGAGAACACGGCTATGAGGAGATGCTGCCGCCGTTCATCGTGAATCGGGCCAGCATGACCGGGACGGGCCAGTTGCCGAAATTCGAGGAGGATCTGTTCCGGCTGCGGGACGAAGATTACTTTCTCATCCCGACGGCCGAGGTGCCGCTTACCAACTTTCACCGCGATGAGATTTTAGACGAAGATCGGCTGCCGTTGTCTTACACGGCCCACACTCCTTGTTTCCGGCGGGAGGCCGGCTCCTACGGCAAGGACACCCGAGGGCTGATCCGTCAGCATCAGTTCAACAAGGTCGAGCTGGTCAAGTTTACGACGCCGGAACGCTCGTATGACGATCTGGAGCGGCTGCTTGCCGATGTCGAAACGGTGCTGCAGCGGCTCGGACTTCATTATCGGGTCGTCCTGCTCTGCACGGGAGACACCGGATTCGCATCGGCCAAGACCTATGATATCGAGGTCTGGCTTCCCGGTCAGAACCTGTTTCGAGAGATATCGTCCTGCAGCAATTACGAGTCGTTCCAGGCGCGGCGGGCCGGGATCCGGTATCGGGCGAAGGGCGGCAAAAAAACAGAGTATGTTCACACGATCAACGGCTCCGCTCTTGCGATCGGGCGCACGCTCGTGGCGATTCTGGAAAATTATCAGCAAAAGGACGGCAGCGTCGTGATTCCGGAGGTATTAAGGCCGTATATGGGCGGCGTGAGCAAGATTTGTAAAAAGGAATAAGACATTAAAGAAATCCAATTTCGCGGCTATGCTGCTGAAGGCTGTTCAAAAAGCTCCAGATGTCCCCTCAAGGGACTTCCGGCATTATTATTAGTGCAGGTAAGTCGCAGGCCGCAGGGATGGTAATATGGAAGACAAGAAAGCCGGTTCGCGGCATAGCCGCGAGAGGCGCGGGGGATCGGGGGGCATGTGAGGACATTATTTTTGTCTTTGCCGCAGCGGCCCCCCGAAATAATAGGAGGGGTGGCCGAGTGGTCTAAGGCGGCGGTCTTGAAAACCGTTACCCGAAAGGGTCGTGGGTTCGAATCCTACCCCCTCCGTGCGGCCTTCCCGAATGGAGGCTGGACGGAGGGGATCAGGATGATAGTTTATTTCAGGTATTTTAAGAATTCTGAATCGGGGCTTAAAACCAACGTGGTCTCTTTATCGAGCGCTTTCTTGTAGGCTT
>CAKKOZ010000031.1:0-4818 GCA_919901335.1 Nitrospiria bacterium
ATTCTGCATCCGTTCCAGGGCATGCGTTACAACCCCAACAAGATTAAGGATCTGCGTAAGGGGGTCTGCCCGCCTTATGACGTGATCAATCCGCAGGCGCAGGATCGCTATTACCACACCCACGAAAACAACATCATTCGGGTGGAGTTGGGCAAGGAGAATCCCGACGATACCCCCACGAACAACCGCTACACCCGCGCCGCCGCTTTCTTGAAAGACTGGATCAAGCAGGGGGTGCTCGAGAAAGATCCCGAGCCGTCGCTGTACCTGTACAAGCTTGATTACGCGTTGCCGAACAAGGAAAAGAAGACACTGAAGGGGTTCTTCACACTGGTTGAATTGGAAGAGATCGGGAAGGGAAAGATTTTCCCGCATGAATTCACGTTTCCGAAGGCCAAACAGGACCGTCTTCGCCTCATGCACGCATGCCACGCGAACACCAGCCCCATCTTCATGATCTATTCCGATCCCGCGGGAGCGATCGTGACCCAACTGGAGCGGGCGGTGGACGAGGCCCATCCGCTCGTGAACTTCGTGGGCGAAGAGGAGATCCGGCACCGGCTCTGGAGGGTCGCCTCTCCGATGGCGCTGACCGCCGTCCGCGACGCCTTGAAGGAACAACCGCTTTTCATCGCGGACGGTCATCACCGGTATGAAACGGCCTTGAATTTTAGAAACGAGATGCGGGAGCGCAATCATCCGACGGGACCCCAGCCCTATGATTCCACTTTTGTCTTCTGCTCCAACATGGATGACGCCGGAATCGCGTTGCTGCCGATTCACCGCGTCATCATGAACCCGCTGCCGTGCGACCTGAAAACCCTGAAGCAGCGCTTGAACAAGTCGTTTGAGGTGAGCCATCTGGAGTTCAACAACGCCACGGAGTCTTCGATCCGGAAAAAACTCTTTCAGGAAATGCAAAAAGAAGGCCAGTCCGCGACCGCCTTCGGAATGTACGCCAAAAGCGAGCAGGCCTTTCATTTGTTGAAACTCAAAGCGGCCCCGGCCGCACCGGGCTCCAAGGCGCTGGACGCCTTAGATGTCTCGATTTTCCAGAAAACCATTTTAGAAGAGGCGATGGGCATTGTGGACCCGGCCGCAAAGAAGGAAGGCCTGATCCAGTTCGTCAAAGACGAAGAGGCGGCCGTTAAAATGGTTCAGAGCGGCTCGGCCGGCCTGGTCTTCTTCCTGAATCCAACGAAGATCAGTGAGGTTCGGGATATTGTTTTAGCCGGGGACCGGATGCCCCAGAAATCCACCTATTTTTATCCCAAGCCTTTAACAGGACTGGTGCTGAACAAGTTTTAGATGAAATAATCGGTTCTTCGTAAAAAGGAGAAACTCCATGGCTCAGGATCCGGTCTGCGGGATGACGGTGGACGAGAAGGAGGCGGCGGGGACCTCGGTTTACAAAGGGACCCCGTATTATTTTTGCGCCAAGAGCTGTCAGGAGCGGTTTGACAAGAATCCGGAACCGTTCCTGGCCGAGAAATAAATACGGCGCTGACGCTGATGCCTCCGCGTATCTCCGTCATCATTCCGACCCTCAACGAGATCTCGATCATCGAGAAGACGTTGACCGCGTTGCCGCGGCATGAATGGCCGGAGCGAATCGTGGTGGACGGCGGCAGTTTCGACGGCACGGCGGACCGGGCGAAGCGGCATGCGGACAAGGTTTTGGTGACGGAGGCCGGCCGGGGCCGGCAGATGAACGCGGGCGCGCGCGAAGCCCGGGGCGATATTCTGTTCTTCCTTCATGCCGACGCCCGGTTGCCGGAAGAAGCGCACGAGGCGGTTTCACGGGCGCTCGATGATCCGGCCGTTGTGGGTGGTGCTTTCCGGCTTGCGATTGATTCTCCGCGCCGAGCCTTACGGATGGTGGCGATGTTCGCCAACGGGCGCACCCGGCTGACGGGGGTCCCATACGGTGATCAGGGACTCTTCGTCCGTCGGTCGGTTTTTGAACGGTTGGGCGGCTATCCGGAATGGCCTCTCCTGGAAGATATTGAATTCGGCCGCCGTCTTAAGTCAGCCGGTAAGATTGTGATCCTGTCTCAACCGGTCACGGTTTCTTCCCGGCGTTGGGACAGGGAAGGGATCGGAACCACGACATTACGGAATCAGATATTCGTTCTGTTGTATTTTATGGGTGTCTCGCCGATGCGGCTGGCCCGATGGGTTCGCCCGGTTCGATGACAGGGAGGTCTTATGACGCTCCGACAAAAGCCGTCCCGACTCAGAATTGATTCATCCGTCTTTATCGCAAAAACGGCCACCGTGGTTGGAACGGTCTCGATCGGGAAATCGTCGAGCGTCTGGTTTTCGGCCGTGGTCCGGGGAGACATCGCCCCGGTCGTGATCGGTGAGGAGACAAATGTCCAGGACGGCGCGGTGCTTCATGTCGGACACGGCCGTCCCTGCCTCATTGGGAATCGTGTGACGATCGGCCACGGGGCGATCGTGCATGGGGCGACCGTGAAGGACGGGGCCCTGATCGGAATCGGCGCGATTGTCTTAAACGGCGCCGTGATCGGCGAGCATTCCCTGGTCGCGGCGGGGGCCGTCGTAACCGAGAATACCGTCATCCCGCCGGGTTCGCTGGTGATGGGCATTCCCGGCCGGCCGGTCCGGCCGATTACGGATCAACAGCGCGCCACCATCGCGGAGGCCGCGACCCATTACATCCGGTATGCGCGGGAATACAAAAAGGCCGGCCCCGCGGGCGCCCGACGGGCGAAACGGAAATCATGATGACGTTGCCGTTCCAACGGCCCTCCGTGATTGCGGCGGTCTGACTCTTCGTTACGGCAACGTCATCCTCTTCCGTTTTAAGTCCTCCTGCGCGTGACGATACCGCTCCGGTGTTCCGATATCCATCCAGTAATCCTGGACCGTCTGTCCGATGAGCCCTTCCCCTTTTTGAATCATCTCGATATAGACATCAATGATGTTGGAGAAACCCTGGCCGGGGATATAGGCCAGGACACGGGGATCCATCACATGAATCCCGGCGAACATCCTCTTCGAGAGTTTTTCTCCCGTCCAGTCCGGTTTGCTTAAGAATTGGCGGATCCGGTTATGAGAATCCAACCCGACCGCCCCCCAGGCATCCACCTCCGGGTCCTCCCGCAGAACCAACGTGGCCGCCGCCTTTTTGCGGTGGTGAAGTTCGATCAGTTCATCCAGCTTGATCTCGACCAGGATGTCGCTGTTGATGACGAGAAACGCTCCATCGGATAAGAACGTCTCGACCTTTTTAATGCCCCCCCCGGTTCCCAGGATCCGTGGCTCCTCTGAATACCGGATCTTCATCCCCCAACGGGAGCCGTCCCCCAGCGTCTGCATGATCTTCCCGCTCTGATAATGCAGGTTAATGATCACATCGGTGAGACCATATTTTCGAAGGAGCAACAGGGTGTATTCAATCAGAGGTCGTCCTCCAAGCGGCAGGAGCGGCTTGGGGAGGTCGTCCGTCAAGGGTCGCAAGCGTGTTCCCAATCCCGCCGCCAGGATCATGGCCTTCATGGCGTTGACCTCAATTCTTGGACGTAGGGCTGCAGTGCGTCCCTTAGTTTTTCTAATTCGTTGTGCCGGTTCAGAGTGCGCCGGACATATCCCAGCGTCTGTGGAATATAGGGCAGGAGGTGGTTTTTTTTCTTGACGAGATCAATATAGACGAACCGCCCGGCCGCCTTCAGGTTGCGTTGGATGCTCATGAGATCAAAAAGTCTCCGGAAAGCCGCCCGATCCGGTTTTTTCATTCCGTCGTCCATCATCCCGACGCGCTGTTCCAGATAATAGTCAATCAGCTCGTCCACAAGCGATTCTTCAAGAACGGTATAGGAATCCTTCAGCAAAGAGGCCAGATCATAGACGCAGGGTCCCAGCAGTGCATCCTGGAAATCCAGCAGCCGGATGCGGTTTCGATGGACCATTAGATTGCGGCTGTGATAGTCGCGGTGAGTGAGAACCTTCGGCTCGGCAGCCAGTGTTTCGCAAATTTTCAGAAACTCCCCGCGGATCGTTTCCCGGTCGCCCGGCTTGATCGAAACACCGGTGCGGGCTTCGATCCCGTATTCCAGGAAGTGATCGAATTCCCACATCAAGAGCGGCGCGTCGAAAGCTCGGCCGAAGGCGATGCAATTCAGGTTTCGATTTCGCGTCGCCGGTCCCTGAATCTTCAGCAGCTCATCCACCGCGAGCCGGTAGTATCGTCGGAGGGCCGCCTCATCGCAATCCTTGAGTTCGATTTCAAGCGTCCGGTCGCCCAGGTCTTCCAAAAACAGAAGGCCCGCGGCCGGATCATAGAAATAGAGTTTCGGAACAGCAACGTCGGCCCTGGTCAGGTGATGAAGGATGTTGATGTACGGGAGTTCCGTCACGGGGATCGTGGAGGCCGAGACGGCCTCCTCCGATTCTTTGAACGCCTCGGGTTCGGCCAGTTTCATAATGACCGTCGTGGCCGGGCGGTTTTCATTCGTATAATGCAGTCGGTAATAGGACCGGTTGGAGGCGTCGCCTTTAAGCGCGCTGATCGCAACGCTTGAAGCGGCGACGCCCAGGTTTGCCTTCAAAAGGGTGAGAACGGTCTCGCGGTTCAACATAGCCGAATTTTGCCATTAAACATCAGCGCTGTCAAATGTTGAAAACCGGCTTGATTTGGGAGTATGATGCCCGCATGCGTGTCCTGTTGCAGCATCCGAAACGCGAGACCGAGATCAAAGGGCCCAAGACCGTCGGCCAACTCTTAAAGCGGCTGAACCTTCTGCCCGAGGCCGTGCTGGTCCTCCGCGGCGATGAACTGATCACGGAAGACGA
>CAKKOZ010000031.1:4918-13605 GCA_919901335.1 Nitrospiria bacterium
ACCTCCGTCTGTGCTGCGTGCCTGAAAGACTACGTCGTCGAGCAGGTAAAACGGGCGATCAAAGATCAGAAGATGTTCGAGCGCGGCGACCGGATCCTGGTGGCTGTTTCGGGCGGGAAGGACAGCCTCTCGCTCTGGGATATTCTGACGCGGTTGGGCTATGACACGGCCGGGCTCCATATCCAGCAGGGCATCGGCGCCTATTCCGAACAGTCCCATCAAAAAACGGTTGCCTTTGCCGAGGCTCGCGGGGCCGAGCTGATCGTTCATTCCCTCAAAGAAGAAGAGGGCGCCGGCGTGTTGGAGCTGGCCGAGTTGACCGACCGCAGTCCCTGTTCGGCCTGCGGCGTGATGAAGCGGTACAATTTTAATAAAATTGCGCGCGAGCGAGGGTTTGACGTTCTTGCGACGGGCCATAACCTCGATGATGAGGCCTCACGCCTTTTGGGAAACGTCCTCCGTTGGCAGGAGGACTATCTTGCCAAGCAATCCCCCGCGCTCCCGGCCTCGCACGAGACGCTGGCCAAGAAGGTCAAGCCGCTTTACCGCCTGGCCGAACGCGAGATCACGGCGTACGCCGTCGTTAATAAGATTGACTATGTCATCGAGGAATGCCCGATGAGCGTCGGTTCGAAGATGCTTGTGAACAAGGAGGTCTTAAACCGGCTCGAGGCGGATGCCCCCGGAACGAAACAGGCCTTCTATTTTGGTTTTCTGGAACGGCAGAAGCAGGAGGATCTTTCCCTCGAAGATGAAAAGATTCAGTCCTGCACGCGATGCGGCCAGCCCACAACGGCGGCGGTTTGTGCCTACTGCCGCATTCTGGAGAAGGTTAAAACGGCGCCATGAGTCATCTTCGTCTCGGTGATCGCATCCATCTCGTCAGCTACAAAGACCGGCGATACACCCTCGTACTCCGGGCCGGCGGCATCTTCCAGTTCAGCGGCGAGACGCTGGCGCATGATGATTTGATCGGGAAACCGGAGGGGATGACGGTCCGAACCTCCCGCGGGACCCATTTTATCGCCCTCCGACCCACGCTGGCCGAATACGTCGTCAAGATGCCGCGCGGCGCTCAGGTGATCTATCCCAAAGACCTGGGTCTGATCCTGATGTGGGCCGACATTTATCCCGGCGCGAAGGTTTTGGAAGCCGGGATCGGCTCCGGCGCGCTCACGATGGCGCTGCTTCGGTCGGTCGGCGAGAAGGGAAGCGTGATCTCCTACGAAGTCCGGGACGACTTCGCGAAACGGGCTCAGGAAAATATCGATCAATTCATGGGGCCGGTCCCGAACCTCGTCGTGCGTATGAAAAACATCTACGAAGGCATCGAGGACGGTCCGGTGGATCGGCTTGTGCTGGATCTTCCGGAACCGTGGCAGGTTGTCCCGCATGCCGTCACCGCGCTCCGTCCGGGCGGAGTTTTTCTGTGTCTGCTTCCGACCGTTCCGCAGGTCCAGCAGGTCGTTGCGGCGCTTCAGGCCGAGAAGGGCTTCGGCTTCATCGAGACCTTCGAGACGCTCCTTCGAACCTGGAACATCGACGGCCGCTCCGTCCGCCCCGACCACCGCATGGTGGCCCATTCCGCCTTCCTCACCGTCGCGCGGCGGATCGTGCCGGAGGCTGAATGAAAGGTGCCTGCCACCTTTTAGAAAGTAACCCCTTGATTTTATCGGAAGCTGATCTCAAAGTTCCGGTCTGTGTCGTCCTGCGCCCGCCAACATAAAAGCACGCGCGTTGGGCCGGGGCGGCGGTCGGATGCTCAGACCTCAACATCGAACCAGGTGACAGATGTGATGTTAGGAGCAGATAAGTTTAATTCCGAGTAGTCTGGTTTTTGACCAACATTGCAACCGCACCGCTTTTTGTTACTTTCGCAATGAAAGGCGGGGCGTGTTTGGCGATAAATCGCTTGAACGAAAGTAGCCGTGAAGTTTGATCCTCTAGACTGTTTAGTCTATAATTATTACCAAGCAAGGAGGTGCGTTGATGAAATCACTGAAGATCGAGCTTCCGGACGAGGAGTATAAGGCCTTGGAACGGCCGGCCCGCGAGAACGGGTCGGAGCCGATGGAGCTGATTCAGGCGCAAGTCGCCAATTTGGTTAAAACCTATGAGGGGAAAGGACTGACCCCGGAACTCAAGAAACATCTAAAGGCCAGCATTGAAGAAAACAGGCATCTCCTAGAACGCCTGGCCAAATGATCCGATACTCAAGCCTGGATGACCTGCTCGAAATCCACGGTCGAGTTCTCGAAGAAACGGGAGGGGCGGAGGGGGTAAGGGATATCGGTCTTCTCGATTCGGCGATCGCCCGTCCCCAGGCAGCGTTTGGCGGACTTGATCTTTATCCGACCATTCCCGAAAAGGCCGCTGCGCTGATTCACTCTCTGATTAAGAACCACCCATAGACGAAAAATATACATTTGTCATGGCCGTTTCGGACGGAAGTCTGCTCTTCCCCAATATCGCTCCTTGGATTGGAAACCACATCAAGAAGGCTTGATCGGATAACTATCTTCGCTAGTGCGAGCTCTTTTTGGTGGGGGCCGGGAGACGATCCATCGCCATCAGCAGTCCCGCCGATATAAAATAGGCCGCCGACAGGATGATCGGAATGTTGGAATCAACCGACCACGGCCAGAAGAGGCGGCCGTCGGGAAACGGCGAATGGATCAGGCCGAAGGACGACGCGATTCCGGCGATGCCGAGAAATACGGCCGCGGCCTTGAACCGATGGTCAATGATCTTGCTCAACGCCGAGGCCCATATCAAAGACGAGATGATGAATCCGTTTGCCAGGATCATGACGTTCTGGAGCGTTACGGCGGCGTCGCCGGACAGCCGCTCGATCGAGCCGCCGGCGCTGCTTAAAGCCGAGCTGACCTGAATCAGGACGAGATAAGCGATGGCCGGAAGAAAGGCGATCGCCACGGCTTTATGATGAGCCACGGGTGTGGCTGAGAAGGCCTGCGCCAGTATTTCCAGCCCGATGAATACGAGAATGGGGGCGACGGCCGCTTCCGGAATCAGATCCACGATCCAGGCCAGATACCCCAGCATTCCACCCAGCCCCACAAAAAGCCCCGTGGCCAGCGTGTATCCCGCACCCGCGCCCATGTCTTTATAAGCCGGCTGGCCGATATACGGCGTGGTCTGGAGCACGCCGCCGCACAGTCCCCCGATCAGGGTTGAAACGCCATCGGTGAGCACGATGTCCCGCGTATTGTATTCATCCCCGCCGGCTGCGGCGCTCTCGGTCACGTCCACGCCCCCGATCACGATCACCAAAGCGAAGGGAAGCGCCAGTGCCAGATAAGGTCCCAACTCCGAAAAGCCCTGGAGGAATCCCATCGTCGGCCAGGGGATGGCCATTACCCAGCCGGTCTCGGATACGGTCATCGGTTCCGGGACGATCAGTCCTGCCGCCGACAGCGAATAATAGATCGCCATGCCCGCCATCACAGCGGCAAACGCGGCCGGGAGGCCGAAGGGCATCCGCACCCGCCCGATAAAACCGGCCAGAATAATCACGAGTGAAACGAAACCGACGAGGGGCTGGTGAAAGATCTTGAGCAACGGGAAAAAACCGATCAATAAGATGGCGACGGCCGCGATCGGGCCCAGCAGCCCGGCCCGCGGCACGAATCGTCTCAGATACGGGGTTAAAAAGGAAAGCATGATCTTGACCAGCCCCACCCCCACGATGGCGGCCATCGCGATCCGCCAGGCCGCTTCGGGATCCTGGGTGGCCGCATAGGCCGGTCCGATGATTCCGAACGAGAAGGCGAAGAGCGAGATGGTGTCAATCCCGAGCGGCATCGCGGTCACATCCGTCCGTCCGGTTTTCCGGGCCAGCCGAATCGCCATGAATGAATAGACCAGATTGCCGATCAGGACGCCGACGACCGAGCCGGGGACGATCCGGTAGAGGACCAACTCTTTCGGAAAGCCGAAAACGCCGATCAGGATTCCGGACAGGATCACGAGCTGGGTTACATTGTCCAGCATCAGGCCGAAGAAGGCGTTGAGGTCGCCCGGCCGGATCATGAAGGAGCGCTTCATTCGATTGCCTCCGTTTGAGGATGTGTCAAACCTGCGGAAGTATATACCCCGCTCCCGGCCGTGGCAAGTGCCGTTTGACTTTTTTGGCCGGAACCGGGTAGAGTGCGGAGGGTGTTGGCCGTGATGTGGGTCAACGGGGAGGCCGCATGGATACAGAGAAAGTGACCAGGGTTTATTCTGTTTATTCCGGTTTTTATGATCTTCTGTTCGGTAAGATTTTTCACAACTCCCGCGCCACGGCCATTGAAATTTTAGGTTTAAAAGCGGGCGACCGCGTACTGGAAGTGGGCGTGGGCACGGGCCTTTCCCTTCCGCTTTATCCCCGCGAATGTTCCGTCGTCGGGATTGATCTCACCGGGCCGATGCTTTCGCAGGGCGCCAAGAAGATCAGGAAGCTCGGCCTTTCTCATGTCCATCTTCAGCAGATGGACGCCACCCATATGGCCTTCCGGGATGACCGGTTTGATGCGGTCCTGGCGGCCTATGTCATGAGCACCGTCCCAAGCCCGCCGGCGGTGCTGGCCGAGATGGTCCGCGTCTGCCGTCCCGGCGGCAGGATCGTCCTGCTGAACCACTTTTCCAACGGCAATCGGCTGGTTTCCCGGCTGGAGAAGACGATCTCGCCGCTCTGTACCCGGATCGGTTTCCGATCCGACCTCTCCCTCAAGTCGCTTCTTGATCAAACCTGCCTCGACGTGGAACAGAACCGGAAGGTCAATCCGTTCAACTACTGGCATATCGTCCAGTGCGTCAACCGCAAACCGGCCCACGGCGCTTCGCATTAGATAAAGAGAACGGCGATTTTATCCGGCCGTCAGGCCGGTTCAATCACGCATCGAAGCGGAAAGCCGGCGGAACGGGCGGCGGTGTGGGTCTGAAGCTGGCGGAGCTCGGCTTCTTCGAGCGACAGGACATCGACGACGGCCGCGCCGGTGTTATGGGTTTCGAGCATCAGCTCGACAGCCGTCGTCGGGTCCTTTTTGAAGACCGTGATCAGTACGTGGATCACAAACTCCATCGTCGTGACATCGTCGTTCAGAAAGATAACCTTATACGGCGGGATTGTCTCGGCGCGGATCGCTTCGTCGGTTTTTTGTATCGTGCCGGGTAAGGGGGTCGTGGGCATGGGATTTCCCAACGTAATCGTCATTTGACCGCCCATTATACCACAGACGCCGCAGTTGCTTCGTACGCTAACGTTTTCTTCGAGCCGCCCCATCCATGCCACGGAACCTTACCTGCCATTCGCAAGTTTCTCTGGATGTGCCACGCACAGCCAATCTGCACCGCTGTTCATGGGTCTTTCGGCCCATTTCCGTAGGGCTTATAGTCCCCTTGACCTCGCGTTAAATTCATGATATTTTTGGCTAACTTGGAAAAGTAATAAACACAGGAATTTCAGGAATCTTTATAAAGGGGTGTGATGGTTCCCCAAACAGCCGCCTACCTGTCCCAATATTTTTCGATCTTCCTGTTTATCATCCTGGCAATCGGGTTCGGGGTGGTCACCCTTCTGATCAGCAACGTGGTCCAGCCCCGTCTCGACACGGAAGAGAAGCTATCCCCGTACGAATGCGGCAGCGAGCCGATCTCGGACGCGCGCAATCCCTTTCCGGTCCGGTATTACATCATCGCGATGTTGTTCGTGATCTTTGACGTCGAGATGATCTTCATCTATCCGTGGGCGATCGTCTTTGACAAGATCGGTTTCTGGGGGCTTTTCGAGATGGGGGTCTTCATCGGGCTGTTCATCTTCGGTTACATCTACGCCTGGAAGAAAGGGGCGCTGCAATGGGAGTAGGAGCCTTCGACGGCGATGGCGGCCTCGTCACGACCACGATCGAGCAGGCGGTCAACTGGGCCCGGAAGGGGTCACTCTGGCCGTTGACCTTCGGCCTAGCCTGCTGCGCGATCGAAATGATCGCGGCCGTCTCCGCGCGATACGACATGGACCGGTACGGGGCGGGCGTCTTTCGCGCCTCGCCGCGGCAGTCGGACCTGATGATCGTGGCCGGAACGGTCTGTCGCCGGATGGCCCCCGTGATCCGTAAAATTTACGACCAGATGCCGGAGCCGAAATATGTGATTTCGATGGGCTCCTGCGCCACCTCCGGCAACATCTATAACAGCTACGCCGTGGTGCAGGGGGTGGACCGGTTCGTGCCGGTGGACATCTACGTCCCGGGCTGTCCTCCCACTCCCGAGGCGCTCTTCGACGGCATACTGAAACTGCAGCAGAAGATTATGAAACAACGAGTCTTCATCAAAAGCCCGATCCTGGGCTCGACGAAAATTTAAGGGGGCCGTCCGGAGATGACGTTGCATCCGACCGCAGAGAAGATCCAGGGGAAATTTCCCGAGGCGTTTGTCTCCTCCAAAGAATGGCGGGGCGACCTGGCCGTCACGGTCAAGAAGGCCGCGATCGTCCCGGTCTGCCGCTATCTGCATGACGACCCCGAGATGGATTTCGACTACATCATCCATGTCTCATCGGTGGACTATCCCGAGGATGAGGCGCGTTTCGAGGTGGTTTATGAATTTTACTCTCTTCGCCGCCGTCAGCGGATCCGGATCAAGGCCCGTGTGACGGAGGAGGACTGCGCCATCGACTCGGTGACTGGAATTTGGAAGGGCGCCGATTTCATGGAACGCGAGGTGTTCGACATGATGGGGGTCCGGTTCAATCACCATCCCGATCTCCGTCGGATCCTGATGCCGGACGAGTACGACGAGGGCTACCCCCTCCGGAAGGATTTTCCCCTGGCCGGAAAAGGGTGGCGCGACACGTTTGAGTTCATCACCGAGGGGTCTCGCAAGAAGGCGACATGACGACGGACGCGAAACAGAAGGCAGGCGAATCCGCGGCCGAGCATTCGGGCGCGGGAGTTCCCGTGCCGAACAGGACGCTTCCCCTGCTTCGGACCGAGAAGCTGATGCTCAACATGGGCCCTCAGCATCCCAGCACGCACGGGGTGTTGAAGATTATCCTGGACCTGGAGGGCGAGCGGGTCATCAAGGCCACGCCGGTCCTGGGGTTTCTCCACCGGGGCGTGGAGAAGCTGGCCGAGGACGGGACGTATCACCAGTTCATCCCGCACACCGACCGGCTGGATTACGTCTGCGCGATGTACAACAACTTCGCCTATGTCCGGGCGGTCGAAAAACTTTTGGACATGAAGGTGCCGGATCGCGCCGAATACCTCCGTACGATCGTGGCCGAGGTCCAGCGGATCATCGGCCATCTCTTCTGGCTGGGGTCGCAGGCGCTGGACATCGGCGCGATGACCGTTTTCTTCTATACGTTCCGGGAGCGGGAAGTGCTCCTGGATTTTTTCGACGACCTGTGCGGGGCGAGGCTCACGACGAGCTGGTACCGCATCGGCGGGGTCGAGAACGACATCAGCCCCAAGCTGATCGGCGACCTGCGAAAATTTTTGGAAAACTTTAACGAGAAGCTGGACGAATACAACGCCTTGCTCGAGACGAACCGGATCTGGCTGGCGCGGACGAAAAACATCGCCGTGATCTCGGCCGAGGACGCGATCAATTTCGGGCTTTCCGGCCCGACGCTTCGCGGCTCCGGCGTGGATTACGATCTCCGAAAATACGAGCCGTACGGCGCATACGACAAGGTTCAATGGGATGTGCCGGTCGGGAAGAACGGCGACACCTACGACCGGTACTGGATCCGTATTTTAGAAATGAAGGAGAGCGCGAAGATCGTAAAGCAGTGCCTGGACCAGCTCCCGGCGGGTCCTTACATGGTCGAAGATCCCCGGGTAACGCTGCCGCCCAAGGACAAGGTCTTCACGAACCTGGAGCACATGATCCGGCAGTTCAAGCTGTTCACCGAGGGATTCCGGACGCCGCCCGGTGAGATCTACTGCGGGACCGAGGCGCACAAGGGCGAGCTGGGATTCTATATCGTGAGCGACGGGAGCGGAAAACCGTACCGGCTCAAGATCCGCGCGCCGTCGTTCATCCATATGGGCGCGTTTGATTATATGGCGCGGGGCTACATGATCGCCGACATCGTCACGATCTTCGGGACGTACGATATCGTCATGGGGGAATGCGATAGGTAGGGGCGGGCCTATGTGTCCGCCCGGTATGTAGAGGAAACGCAAGATGGGTACACGAGACGCCAAAGAAGCAAGGTTATTAGGGGCCGGGGAAGAGATCGATCTCGAGATTGACGGCGAGAAGGTCAAGGCGCCCGAGGGCCGGTCGCTGTACGATGTCTTAAGCGGCATGGGAAAGATCATCCCGGCGATGTGCTACCACTACACCTTCACGCCGTTCGGTTCCTGCGGGATGTGCCTGGTCGAGGTGGAGGGCAAGAAGGCGCCCGTACGGTCCTGCACCGCGTCGGTTCAGTCCGGAATGATCGTCCGGACCGAGACGCCGCCGCTCAAAGACGCACAGAAGAAGGCCTTGATCAAGCATCTCTCGACGCATCCTCTGGACTGCCCTGTCTGCGACGCCGACGGCCACTGCGAGCTCCAGGATTTCACCTTCCAGTTCGGCATCGGCGAAGTGCCCAACGTGAAACAGAAGGGAATTCCCGAGGACACCCGTTCGATCGTCCTGGATTTCAACATGAACCGCTGCATCCTCTGCGG
>CAKKOZ010000031.1:13705-16991 GCA_919901335.1 Nitrospiria bacterium
GTCACCTCCAAGCTGTCCTGGAAGGCCAAATGGGGCGACCGCGCCGATACCGCGAAAGGGCACGGCGGGATCTGCGGGCGCGGCCGTTTTGGTTTCCAGATGGTCAACAGCCCCAACCGTCTGAAGCTGCCCCTTCTCCGACAAGAGGGGATGCTGGTCGAGATCCCTTGGCTCGATGCCCAGGACCGGGTGGCCGAGCGGCTGGCCCGGATCAAGATGGACCACGGCGGAAAGGCGATCGCCGGCCTGATCTCGGCCCGATGCACCAACGAGGATATTTACCTTTTCCAGAAATTCATGCGGATCGGCTTGGGAACGAACCAGATCGACGGCACCGCGCGCTACGGCCATATGAATGTCGTCATGGCGCTGCGCAAAGCCTTCGGGACCGAGCGCATCCGGATGATGAACAACTCGGAGCAGGTGACCCGAGCCGACGCGATCTTCATCATCGGCTCCGACCTCACCGAGACCCATCCCGTCTTTAATCTCCGCGTGAAGGAGGCGCTGAGGAAATACAAGGCGAAGGTGATTGTGGCCGATCCGATCACGACCCCCATCGCCAAGCTGGCCACGCATCACCTGGCGATCAAGACCGGTTCCGAGACGCGGCTGATCCAGTGGATGGTGAAGGTGATCCTGGATCGTGGATTGTGCGATGAGACGGTTCTGCAGAAATACCCGAATGCGGTCGAGGCCTTGAGGCAGGCCACGGCGGGCTTCACGATCGAGACGGCGGCGGATGAGACCGGCATTTCCGTCGAGCGTCTGACCGAGGCGGCCGAAGTCCTGGCCAAGGCCGAGCGGGGGGTGATCCTTTTTGAAGACGGGATCACGAAGCGGAAGGACGGCTATCAAAACGTTTTAAACCTGGTGGACCTGGCGCTGGTGGCCGGGCTCTTCGAGAAAGACGGCTCCGGTCTCAACGCGCTGTGCGAGGAGAACAACGAGATCGGCCTGGTGGACATGGGCGGCTCATCCGAGTTCCTGCCCGGCGCGCACGATTATCAAGATGCCGAGGCCCGCGCGAAAATCTCGAAGGAATGGCATGAAGTGCTGCCGGCCACGCCCCCGGCCGATCTCGCGCAGATTTTAGACCGTGCGCGGAAGGGTGAGATCAAGGCGCTCTACATCGTGGGAGAAAATCCGGTCGGCACGCTTCCGGCCTCGATGGGCGTGGCCGAGGCGCTGGAAAAAGTCGAGTTCTTGATTGTCCAGGATCCCTTCCTGACCGAGACCGGCCGGCTGGCCCACGTGGTTCTTCCGGCGACCACCTATGCCGAGAAGGAAGGCAGTTTCACCAGCATGGAAGGCAAGGTCAATCCGGTCCGGATGGCGATCGAGCCGACCGGCGAGAGCAAGCCGGACTGGGAAATCTTCTCGGAGCTGGCCTGGCGGATGGGCTTTCCGCTGGAGTATGGAAGCGCGAAAGAGATCCATCGCGAGATCGCCAAGACGATTCCGGGCTATTTCACGACCCAGCCGGGGCCGCTGCCGGTCCAACTGTCCGGTTACCTGAACAACGGCTACGCCCAGGAAACGCTGGTGCGATATGCCGTGAAGCCGATCCGCCGGCCGGCCGAGTATCCTTTGACGCTGGTCCTCGGCCAGATTCTGTACCATTCCGGAAAATATTCGACGCAGGCCGAGGGCTTGATGAAGATCTACGACAAGGCGCTGCTCCAGATCGGCCCGGCGGACGCCGAGCGGCTGCGGGTGGCAACGGGCGACCGGGTCATGCTCAAATCGCCGACGGGAAAGGTCGAAGTGGGAATCGAGGTCCAGCCCGCGCTTCCGGCCGGCCTGGTCTTTTTCCCGGAACATTTCAACACGCCGCCGGTGAAGGATCTGATCGCGGCCGAGATCGATCCCGTGACCCGCGTGATCTATCACAAGCGGGGTCCCGTCGAGATCGAACGGAAACCGGTTCAGGCGGGAGTCGTATCGTGAAACGCAGCCGCAGCCTGATTGAGAAGATCCTGATGCTCGAGATCGTCCGGGCGATGTGGGTCGTCTTCCGGCATCTGTTCGTCAAAGGCGTGACCTTCCAGTACCCGCACGTGAAACGGGCCCTGCCCGATACGCACCGCGGCGCGCTGGCCCTGCTCCGTTACGACGATGGCGTGGAGCGCTGCGTGGGGTGCGACCTCTGCGAGGCGGCCTGTCCTTCCCGCTGCATTAAGGTGGTCAGCGAGCAGGTCCCGGATCAGCCGTTGGTCCGGTGGGCCCCCGAATTTTATATTGACATGACAAAATGCGTCTTCTGCGGTTTCTGCGTCGAGGCCTGTCCGGTCAATGCGCTGGCGATGACGAAGCTGTATGAGTATTCCACCGAAAACAAGCGCGATCTTTATTTCGATAAGAAAAAACTGTACGAGATCGGCGAAACGTACTTCGCCGACGCCAAGGCGTACCTCGTGGCCCACCGACAGGAACAGGCCGATGAAACCGCCATTCAGTACCGGTATAAATTTCCGTTCTCGGTTCTAACCGAGAAAAAGGAGCCGTCGGCCTGAGATGATTCAGCAGATCTTTTTCTATTATCTGGCCGTCGCCAGCATCGCAAGCGCCGTGCTGACCGTCGGATTGAGAAATCCGGTCCATTGCGGCCTGGCCCTCCTGTCCCTGTTGTTCCATATCGCAGGTTTTTTTATTTTGTTGAATGCCGAATTCATCGCGGCGGTCCAGATCATCGTCTACGCCGGCGCGATCCTGGTGCTCTACCTGTTCGTCCTGATGCTGCTCAATCTCAAAACCGAGGAGCGGTTTCTCCATCGCCGTTACGCCTTCCTGCTTTTTTTCTCTCTCCTGGTGGCCGGGCAGGCCTTTCTCCTGCTGCTCCGTTCGCCTTTTGCCGGGAAGCCGGGCGACGTGACGCCGGAGAAGGTGACGGCGTTCGGCCACAGCCACACAATCGGGATCGTTTTGTTCAACGAATATTTCCTTCCGTTTGAGATCATCGGCGTCTTCCTCCTGGGCGCGATCATCGGGGCGATCGTGCTGGCCAAGGACCGGCCTCCGGAGGCCGGAAAAGCCGGTGACGAAATGAAAGGGCCGTCCCGATGATCCCGTTGTCATCGTACATGGCAGTGAGCGCGGTTTTGTTCGTGACCGGGTTGATCGGCGTGCTGATCCGGCGGAACTTCATCATTATATTAATGTCGGTCGAGATCATGCTCAACGCGGCCAACCTCAACCTCGTCGCCTTCTCATCCTATCTGGACTCGATGACCGGCCAGATCGTGGCCCTCTTTGTGATTGCGATCGCGGCCGGCGAGGCGGCGGT
>CAKKOZ010000031.1:17091-38496 GCA_919901335.1 Nitrospiria bacterium
CTGCTGGCCGTTCTGATCAACGGACTGGTCGGCCACCGGCTGTCGGAGCGCGCCGTGAGCGTGACGGCCGTCGGCTCGGTCGGGCTGTCCTTCATCGTCGCCTCGGCGGCGCTGATCGGGCTGATCGGCGATCCGACGCCGCGCGTCTCCACGCTGTTTACATGGATTCCGGGCGGCGACTTGGTGGTTGATTTCAACGCGCTGGTTGATCCGCTGACCGGGATCATGATGATGGTGGTCACCGGCGTCGGTTTCCTGATCCATGCCTACTCGATCGGCTATATGCACGGCGATCCGGGATACGCGCGCTACTTCGCCTATCTGAATCTTTTCACCGTTTCGATGCTGATCCTGGTGATGGGCGGCAACTACCTTGTGATGTTCGTCGGATGGGAGGGCGTCGGCCTCTGCTCCTATCTGTTAATCGGGTTCTGGTATGAGCGGACCTCGGCCATCAAGGCCGGGACGAAGGCCTTCGTCGTGAACCGGATCGGGGATGCCGGATTCCTCGTCGGCCTCTTCCTGATCTTCGCCCATTTTGGAACGCTGAATTACACCGATGTCTTCTCCCGCGCAGCCGAGCTTTCGACCGCGACGGCGACCGCGATCACGCTCTGTCTCTTCATCGGCGCGATCGGAAAATCGGCTCAGCTCCCTTTATATACCTGGCTCCCGGACGCGATGGAAGGCCCGACCCCGGTCTCGGCACTGATCCATGCCGCCACGATGGTGACGGCCGGCGTCTACATGGTCGTTCGAAATCATGTGCTGTTTGATCTGGCGCCCGTTTCGCTGGACGTCGTGGCGGTCGTGGGTGCGGCCACGGCCCTTTTTGCGGCCACGATCGGCCTGGTCCAGTACGACATCAAACGGGTGCTGGCCTATTCGACCGTCAGCCAGCTCGGCTATATGTTTCTGGCCTGCGGGGTGGGGGCCTACACCGCGGCGATTTTCCATCTCGTTACCCATGCCTTCTTCAAGGCGCTTCTGTTCATGTCGGCCGGAAGCGTGATCCATGCCATGGGCGGCGAGCAGGACATGCGGAAGATGGGCGGTCTTTCGAAACACCTTCCGAAAACCACGGCGGTATTCGTGATCGGTGCGATCGCGATTGCCGGGATTCCACCGCTGGCCGGGTTCTGGAGCAAGGACGAGATTTTGGGCGCGGCCTTCAAGCACGGAGCGCCGGTGTTGTGGTTCATGGGATTGACGGCCGCCGCGATGACCGCGTTCTACATGTTCCGTCAGGTCTATATGACGTTCTACGGCGCGTCACGAATGGATCACGAGGTGGAGCATCGTCTTCATGAATCGCCCAACAACATGATCCATCCCTTGATCGTGCTGGCGGCGCTTTCCCTTCTGGGCGGGCTGCTGCTCGGGTTCCCACCGGAGGATGGATGGATTCACTCCTTCCTCGGGCCCGCGGCCGGGGCGCAGGAGGCGCATGCCTTCGGGGCGATCGATATCATTTTGATGGCTCTCTCGGTGGCGGTGGCCGTGATCGGATGGCTGACGGCCCGACAGATTTATCTGAAGAACCCCGGGACGGCTGATGCGCTGGCGGGCCGGTTTGCTGCGGCCCATTCCGTTCTTTACAACAAGTACTGGGTGGATGAGGCGTATGATGCGGTGGTCGTCGAGCCGTCGAAATGGTTCGGGCGGGTCTTCAATCGGTTCGACGATCGCATCCTGGACGGGATCGTGAACGGCGTGGGGAATCTGACCCAGGCCGGCGCGGGCCTGAGCACATGGTTTGAGAAGTACGTGATATACGCCGGATTAAACGTCATCGGATATTTGAACCATGTCTTCGCCGCGATCTTAAAAAAGCTCCAGTCGGGGCAGGTGCATCATTATGCCGCATTTCTGGTGATCGGGCTCTTTATTCTGGTGAATCTTTATCTTCAGTTCGTGGACGACACGGCGCTGGCCTCCATCCTGGGCCGTCTTTCGTTGAGCGGGAGCGATTAGGGCGCCATGAATATCGAGCTTTTCTGGAACGAACAGATCGGTTTTCCCATACTGACGCTCCTGGTCTTTTTGCCGCTGGCCGGCGCGGTGAGCCTCTGGCTGCGCAAGGACCCCGGGGGCGCGCGGGTCGAGGCGCTGGTCCTCTGCCTGGTTGAACTGGCCCTGTCGCTTCTTCTTTTCGTCCGGTTTGAGTCGGGCGTCCCGGTGATGCAGTTTGTTGAGTCCATCCCCTGGATCCGGCCGCTTGGAATCCAATATCACGTCGGGCTGGATGGAATCAGCCTTTTCCTCGTCATTCTCACGACGCTCCTGACCGCGCTGACCGTGATCTATTCCTGGGATCGGGTCCGCGAACATCTTCGGGAGTATCTGATCTGTCTCCTCCTCCTCGAGGCGACGATGATCGGCGTTTTTATTTCGCTCGATCTCGTCCTCTTCTTCGTTTTCTGGGAGCTGATGCTGATTCCGATGTACTTCCTGATCAAGACCTGGGGGTCCGGGCCGGAGCGGGAGCACGCCGCCTTGAAATACGTCGTCTACAACCTGACCGGCAGCGTACTGATGTTAGTGGGCTTTATTATCTTGTATCTCAATTATCACGACTGGGCCGTGACGCAATCCGCTCGCAACCCGTACTCGTTCAATTACCAACATCTTCTGCTGGCGCCCGTCCCGCTTCAGAAGCAGGTCTGGGTCTTCGGGCTTGTATTCCTGGGTTTTGCTGTGAAGGGTCCGATCGTCCCGTTCCATACCTGGCTGCCCCATGCGATGTTGCAGGGGCCGATCGCGGTGAGCGTGATGCTCTCCGGCGTCAAGCTCGGCAGCTACGGTCTGCTGCGGTTTAATCTTTCCCTGACGCCCGAGGCCTCACAGCTGGCCGCGCCGCTGATGATGGCGCTGGCGCTGATCGGACTGATCTACGGCGCCTTCATCGCGCTCTCCCAGCCGAACTTGATGGTGATGATGGCCTATGCCGGGATCAGCCATCTCGGTTTTGTGACGGTGGGGCTGTTTACATTGAATCAGGTCGGAATCGAGGGCGCATTGCTCCAGATGGTGAATCTGGGGATCGCCGGTGCCGGGATGATCTTTGTCGTGGCGTTTCTCGTCGACCGGAGGGGCTCTCTCCAGACAAGCGACTACGGTGGGCTGGCGAAACAGGCGCCGGTTCTGGCCACCCTGTCCCTCATCATTGTTCTGGCCTCGCTGGCCCTTCCGGGGACGAATGTCTTCATCGGTGAGTTCATGATTCTGGTCGGCGCTTTTAAGGTCCACTGGCTTTACGCCGTGATCGGCGTGACGGCCGTGATCCTGGGCGCGGCCTACCTGCTCTGGATGTATGAGCGGGTGATGCTGGGCCGGATCGAAAATACGAAGGCCGCGGCGATCCCCGATCTCAACGGCCGGGAGGCCGTCATTGCGGTTACGATGGTCGTGCTGATCCTCTGGATCGGCCTTTATCCCGCGCCGTTGCTCTCCCGTATGGAGCCGTCGGTCCGGGTCGTGGTGGAACGGTTGCGGGGCGAGAGCCTTTCATCCTCGGCGATTGTCCGGATCGACCCGGACGATTTGAGGAATTCGCCGCATGCCTATCTTCTGGAAATGCTGGCCGGACCCGAAACCGGTTCCGACCGCCCGGAGGCGGCCAGATGACGGAGCACATCCTTTCGATCATCCTGTTCGCGCCGTTCGTCGGGGTGGCGGTGCTCTTCTTCATCCCCAATGAGAAGCTGCTGCTGGTCCGTACGACGGCCGCGATCGCCGGCCTGATTCCGACGCTGGCCTCCTTCTATCTCCTTTATGCCTATGACTCGGCCGCGGGCGGGTATCAATTCACGGAGCAGTACGTCTGGTCCACGGACCTCGGGATCTCGTTCTTTCTCGGCGTGGACGGCATCAGTATTCCGCTCGTCCTGGCCTCCTCCATTCTGCTGTTCACCGGCGTCTTCATCTCCTGGCATATCGTTGACCGCCCGAAGGAGTTTTATATCTTTCTTCTGATCCTTGCGGCCGCCACGATCGGGGTGTATGTCTCACTCGACCTGTTCTTCCTGTACTTCTTTTATGAAATGTCCGTGCTGCCGATGTATGTACTGCTCGGCGTCTGGGGCAGCCACACCCAGGGGTATCTTGAGATGGCCGACAGGCAGAAGCGGGATTCGGTCGGCTTCATTTTCAATTTCACCTCGAACAGCAAGGAATACGCCGCGATGAAGCTGACGCTGTTCCTGTCAGCCGGCGCGGTTGTGGCGCTGGTGGCGATCCTGATCATCTACGCGACCTCCGGGCTGAACACCTTCAACCTGGTCGAGCTTCAGGCCCACGGCCAGGTTCCGGACTATTTGCACGGCCTTCTTTTCCTGCTGATCTTCTTCGGCTTTGCCTCGATCGCGCCGATCTGGCCGCTCCATTCCTGGTCGCCGGTCGGACACGCCGCGGCCCCGGCCGCCGTCAGTATGCTCCATGCCGGCGTCTTGATGAAGCTGGGCCATTTCTCGATCATCCGGGTCGGGTACACCCTGTTTCCGGAGGCGACGCGGGAATGGATGCCGCTGGCCGCCGTCCTCTGCGTCTTCAGTATCGTCTATGGCGGTCTGGTGGCCTATTTTCAGAAGGACACGAAGTATGTCATCGGCTATTCCTCCTCCAGCCACATGGGGTATGTTTTCCTGGGGATGGCGGCCTTAAACGTCATGAGCATGACCGGGGCGGTTTTGTACATGTTCGCCCACGCGCTGGCGACCGGGATGCTGTTCGCCGTCGCCGGGTTCGTTTACGATCAGACCCACACGCGGGATATTCCGTCGCTGGGGGGGCTGTCGTCCCGGATGCCGTTCATCACCGGCATCTTCACCGTGGCCGTGGCGGCCTCCTTCGGGCTGCCGCTCACGGTGAATTTCATCGGAGAACTGATGATCCTGGTCGGAAGCTGGGAGATCTATCCGGTCCAGACGATCATCGCCGTGCTCGGAATCGGTTTAACCCTGGCCTATCTCTTCCGGATGATGCGGGGCGTCTTCTACGGCCCGATGAATCCGCACTACGCCCATGTGCATGACGCCAGCCCCTTCGTGGACCGCCTGCCGCTTCTGGTGATGGCGGCAACCAGCATCTACTTCGGATTATTCCCGTCGCAATTCATTCATGTGATTCAGGCCGGCGTCACGCCGCTGATTGCCGCCATTCAGGGCGCCGGGCCGGTCCCGCCGGCCGGGGAGCCGTTCTGACGATGCCGTTTACGTTTACCATGACGCCGGCCGATGTCGCGCTCCTGATGCCCGAAATCCTCATGACCGGCCTCCTGAGCGTGATCCTCATCCTGGATTTCCTATTTCCGCGGATCGGGAAGACGGCGCTGGCCTATCTTTCAATCGCCGGGATGGGCGGGATCTTCCTGCTGCTCGCGGACTATTTTGTCGAAGGCCGTCACGGGACGCTGTTCCGTGAGATGTACATCGTCGACCCCATGGCGATCTTCTTTAAAGCGTTTATTCTGGGAACGACGATCCTGGTCTTCCTGTCGTCAATCGATTATCTTAAGAAGGTTCCGGCCTTCCGTGGCGAATACTATTTCCTGGGGCTGCTCGGCGCGCTGGGAATGATGCTGATGGTCTCGGTGAACGACCTCTTAAGCCTGTTCATCACGGTGGAGTTATCGACCCTCGCCTTCTATATTCTGGTGGCCTATCTGCGGGATGATGCGCAGTCGAACGAGGCCGGGCTGAAGTTTTTTATTCTGGGCGTGTTCGCGGCCGGGTTGCTGGCCTTCGGCATCAGTCTGATCTACGGCGAGACGGGCAGCATCCTCTTTACCGACTTCGCCAAGATGCAGGCCCATCCGACCCCCGGGATGATCATCGGGTTCCTTCTCATCTTCATCGCGCTGGGATTTAAAATCGGGGCGGTGCCGTTCCATGCCTGGGTCCCGGACATCTACCAGGGCGCGCCGACGCCGGTCACGGCCTTTCTTTCAATCGCGCCCAAGGCCGCGACCTTTGCGATTCTGCTCCGCATCTTTATGGCGACGCTGGGCGATATCAAGGAGGACTGGGTCTGGCTGATCGTGGCGATCTCAGCGATCTCGATGACCTACGGGAACATCGTGGCGATCGCTCAGAAAAACATCAAGCGGCTTCTGGCCTATTCCGGGATCGCACAGATCGGGAATATTCTGATCGGTCTTGCGGCGGCCAGCAAAATGGGAAGCGATTCGATCGTATTCTACCTCCTGACCTATCTCTTCGCGAACCTCGGCGCCTTTGCGGTCGTGATCATCTTTTCGAACCTGACGAACAGCGATAACCTGGAGGACTACGATGGACTCTCACGCCGGTCGCCGCTGCTGGCCTTTGCGCTGCTGATCTTCTTCCTGTCGCTCGCCGGGGTTCCGCCGCTGGCGGGGTTCATCGGCAAACTGTACGTCTTCGCGGCCGCGATGAAGGAAGGGCTGGTGGCGTTGGTCGTGATCGGCGGGATCAACATCGTGATCTCGATGTATTACTATCTGCTCGTCATCAAGCGCGTCTATATCAACATGCCCAAGGAGAACACGCCGATCCCGGTCTCGTTCCCGATGCAATTGGTCCTGATCACGACCGTCGGCGGTGTCCTGCTGCTCGGCATCTACCCCAAGGCCTTCATCGAGATCTCGGTCGCCGCCACCGAGCTGTTCGCGCGAATGCCGTAACCGTTTCGGTGCTCTGAAAAAGCAGATGGGGATTGGATCAACAGGATCCAGTCCCCATCTGCAAGGCATGAAAGAATCTTACTTCTTCTTTTTCTTGGCTGCTTTCTTTTTCGCCACGATGCCTCACCTCCCTCTCGTTAGACTAACGTATATCATAAAAATTAAATTATGACAATTATATTTCTTTGTTGCACTAAAAAAAGTTTTCCGGGACGGATGATCCGGATCGAAAAGGCGGCGGATCACGTTTGACTTCAGTTCGGACAATCGCTACCATGAGGGAGCGTTGGAGGGGAAATCAACCATGCCGAAAAGAATTGTGATCATCGAGGATGAAGCGGATATCGTCGGACTGGTGACCCACTATCTTGAAAAAGAGGGGTACCGGGTCACGGCGGTTCGGGACGGGGCCAAAGGCCTTCAGCAGATCAAGGCCGAGCCTCCCGATCTTTTGATCCTGGATATTATGTTGCCCGAAATGGACGGTTTGGAGATCTGCCGGCGGGTGCGCGCCGATTCCAAGACGGCGGTACTGCCGATCATCATGCTGACCGCGAAGGGCGAGGAGACCGACCGGGTGGTCGGGTTGGAAATGGGCGCGGACGATTACCTCACCAAGCCCTTCAGCCCCAAAGAGCTGGTGGCCCGCGTCAAGGCCCTTCTTCGAAGGGCCGAGCGTCCGGAGGCGGCGCCGGACCGTCATGTTTACGGCGATCTGGTTTTAGATTCGGTCCGTCACGAGGTCCGCCTGAAAGGCCGTGAGATCGTTCTGACGGCCAAGGAGTTCGGGTTGTTGGAACAGCTTCTGAAGAACCGCGGCCGCGTGCTCACCCGGGACGTCCTGCTGGACAGGGTCTGGGGATACGAGGCCGACGTGATCAGCCGCACGGTGGACGTCCATATCCGCCGGCTTCGGGAAAAGATCCCGCTTCTCGAAGATGCGATCATCACCGTCAAATCCCTGGGCTATAAACTGAAAGATGCCGGGTAGATTTCCATGCGGCTGACCCTCCAGAGCAAGTTTGTGCTGGTCTTGCTGGCGTCTGTTCTTTTCACCCTCGGGCTGGTGTACGGATTGACGTTTTGGGCACAGGACCGGAGGTTGGTCCTCTTGATAACGCTCCCCACGGCTCTTCTGCTAACAGGACTGCTCGGCCGCACATTTGCGCGCCACCTGACAAAACCTTTCGAGGAGATAACGACCGTGGCCCGCGGGATGGCGGCCGATCTGGAAACCAAGATGTCCGAGATAACGGAAGACCGCGCCCGTCTCCAAGCCATCCTTTCAAGCATGGTGGAAGGCGTGCTGGTCCTGGACCGGGAAAGCAAAATCTTGCTGATGAACGCGGCGATCGAACGGCTGTTTCAGTTGGAGAATTCGACCGCCGTCGGTCGGCCGTTGATTGAAGTCTTCCGTCACCATCCGCTCCATCAACTGGTTCAAACGATGCTGGAGAGCGAAGCGGACCAATCGGATGAGATGGTTCTCTTCATGCCGGAAGAGCGCGCCTTCACGGTCCAGGCCTCGGTTGCTCGAAAGGGGGGTATCGCGGCCGTGCTGGTCTTTCACGATGTGACGAATTTAAAACGGCTGGAGCGTGTCCGAAGGGATTTCGTGGCCAATGTTTCGCATGAGCTTCGGACTCCGCTCACCTCGATCAAGGGCTATATCGAGGCCTTGATCGACGGGGCGAAAGACGATCCACAAAAATGCGCCGACTTTCTTGGGATTATTGAGAAACATACCGATCAGCTCAACGCATTGCTGCTCGATCTGTTACAGCTCTCCACCATCGAATCCGGCCTGTATGAGTGGAAACGAGGTTCCGTTTCGGTCTCCGATCTGATCGGGAAAGCGGTCCATCTGCTCCGGCCGTTGGCTGAGAAAAAAGGGCAAGTGATTTCGGTGGCGCCCGCCGAAGGGGTCGGGCCCATGACAGGCGATGCGGATAAACTGACCGAGGTTCTGATCAATCTGATTGATAATGCGATCAAGTACACCCCGGACGGCGGCCGGATCACGGTGGAGGCCCGGCAAACGGAGAGCGCCGTCGAGATCGCGGTCAGCGACACCGGCATCGGCATTCCATCCAGGGAGATTCCCCGGATCTTCGAACGGTTCTATCGGGTGGATCGCGCCCGTTCCCGAGAGATGGGCGGCACCGGCCTCGGTCTGTCCATTGTCAAACATATCGTCGAAGCCCACGGCGGCAAGGTGTCCATCGAAAGTCAGATGGGCAAGGGATCGCGGTTCGTTGTGACCCTCCCAAACCTGTCGTCTTCCCTCTAATTCTTTGCGGCTTCGTAAATCGCATTTACGTCTATCCTGAATTTACCTTCCTGTAACACGGCCTTCATAAACCGTTCATCTATTCCCTGTAATCTTTCGCTCAATGATTAAGGGTCAGGAGGTGATGCAGCATGGCGCATGAGAATAGGACCGGGGTGGGAAAAAACAAGAACGGCCAAAAGATCCAACCCAGTCTGATGAAGGCCATCCTTCGGGAAGTGGCACGGGCCATTGGTTAGATGGCCCTTTGATTTCATTCCATGAGGCGGACAATGCTGATTGTGTGGAATGAAATGAAACAAAGCAACAGAACTCCAAACAGGAAAGTAACCATAACAAGAGAGGAGAAGACATGAAGAGATTTAGATTAAAGGTTTTAAAGATGATGGTTTTGGCGGGTATGTTGGCTCTGCCGATGTCGGCCATGGCCGGATCGGCGGATGGATTGACCGATTTGTTGATACAGAAAGGGGTCATCACCAGCGATGAGTTGAAGGCGCAGAAGAAGAAATGGCTCAAGATGGAAGGCCGTATTCAGACCCGTTACACCCTCCAGGAGACCGACGACCCGAAAGATAAGGCGAGCGAATTCTCGCTTCCGCGGGTTCGATTCGGGGCTGCGGGAAGCCCCTTCGAGAACGTGGAGTTCAAACTGGAGGTGGACTTTATTCCGGACTCCAAACAGACGGACACGCTGACGGCCGACACCATAACCGGGGCGGTCAGTTCATCCAAGGGCAACATCGAGTCGGCCACGAAGGTCAGCATCAAGGACGTCAAGCTGGTCTTTACACAGTTTGATTACGCAAACGTCACGGTCGGCCATTTCAAGGTGCCGTTTGCACGGCAGGAGATCACCTCCTCGGGTAATCAGCAGTTCGTGGAGCGCTCCGAGGTCGTGAGGAAAGAGGCCCAGAGCCGGGATGTGGGTCTCATGATCGGCGAATACAACGGCAAGAAGCTCTTCGAGTACGCGGTGGGGGCCTTCAATGGGACGAAGACGGCGAATAAGAACGACAACGCCGGGTTCCTGCTGGCGGGCCGCGTGGCCGTGAACCCCTTTGGGGAGATGAAATATTCCGAGTCGAATCTGGAGGGCGAGTCGTTGCGATTGTCGGTCGGCGCCAATTACCAGACCAACGAGCTGACCACATCGGGAGCGAATAAGAAACTCGATTACAGTTCGTCCAGCGACGATCTGGATACCGACACGACCAAATACGGCGTGGACCTGGCGGCCAAGTTCCTGGACAACGCCTCGCTCTTTGGGGAATACATCCAGGCCAAGTCGGAGCCGAAGGGCGGCACCGAGGTGAAGGCCAAAGGATACTACGTCCAGGGCGGCTACTTCGTTCTGCCTCCCAAGTTCGAGGTGACGGCCCGCTTCGAGGGATACGATCCAGACGATTCGGTGGACAACACCAGCGACATCCAATGGACCACGATCGGCTTGAACTACTTTTTCAAAAAGCATGACTGGAAGGTGCAGGCCAACTACATCATGAAGGATGAAGAAGAGGATTCTACGACAGGAGAAGATAAAGACGATGACACCGTGATGGTTCAACTTCAGGTGAAGTTCTAAAATAGTTAACACGGATGTAATAAGAGGGTAACACGGAGTTAACACCCAATAGGGAGAATGATCCCATGTGGATTACGAAGAACAACTTAATAAGAACAGCCCTGGCGGTCGGTCTGCTGCTGGGCGCGGCCGAGGCGGTTGTCGCGGCCGAGTTGATCAAGGTGGACGGGTCCAGCACGGTCTATCCCATCACCGAGGCCGTGGCCGAGGAGTTCCAGAAAAAGAGTCCCAATATCCACGTGACGATCGGAATCTCCGGTACCGGCGGCGGGTTCAAGAAGTTTTGTAACGGCGAGACCGACATCTCCGATGCCTCCCGTCCCATCAAGCCCTCGGAAGTGGATCTCTGTAAAGAGAACCGGATCAAGTATATCGAACTGCCGGTTGCCTATGATGGGCTGGCGGTGATGGTCCATCCCAGCAACACCTGGGCGACCAGCATGACCGTAAAGGAGCTGAAGAAACTCTGGGAGCCTCAGGCCCAGGGAAAGATCAAGCGATGGAATCAGATCCGAACGGGATGGCCGGACAAAGAGATTCATCTCTTCGGGCCCGGTGTGGATTCCGGAACCTACGATTACTTCACCGAAGCGGTTGTCGGGAAAGAGCATTCCAGTCGCGGGGATTTTACCGCGAGTGAAGATGATAACGTCCTGGTTCAGGGAATCGCCACCGACCCGCTGGCGCTGGGGTTCTTCGGAATGGCCTACTTTGAACATAACAAGGACAAGCTGCAGTTAGTGGGGATTGACGATGAGAAGGCCGAGAACGGCAACGGACCGGTGCTGGCCACATATGAAAATGTGGTGAATGGGACGTATCAGCCACTGGCCCGCCCCATCTTCATCTATGTCAGCACAAAGGCGGCGGCGCGTCCGGAGGTCCGCGAGTTCGTGAAGTTCTATCTCAATGCCGGCCGGCCCCTGGTAAAAGAAGTGGGCTATGTGGCGCTACCCGATAAGGTCTATGATCTCGTCCTCCAGCGCTTTGATAAACAGGTCCTCGGTTCCGTGTTCGGCGGAAAAGGCTCCAAGGTCGGTGTGACACTGGAAAGCCTTCTGACGGCCGAAGCCAAGGCACAGGAACCCCAAGAAAGATCACTGCCATGATGCCGAAGCGGTCACAGAGAGGCAGAATCGGCGAGGGCCTTATCCAAGTCCTTTTGCTCTTCTGCGGGATCCTGTCGGTCTTCACGACCCTGGGCATCGTGGCGGTTCTCCTTTTTGAGACGATCGAGTTTTTCCGGGAGGTTTCACTGGTCGAATTTCTGACCGACACTCAATGGACGCCGTTGTTCGCGGACAAGCGTTTCGGCATTCTTCCTCTCCTGTCCGGCACCTTTCTGACTACGGTCATTGCGGTTTTAGTGGCGATGCCGGTGGGTTTGTTAAGCGCCATCTATTTGAGCGAATACGCTTCAGAGAAGGTACGCCCCGTCATCAAGCCCTTACTGGAAATCCTGGCCGGGATCCCGACGGTGGTCTATGGGTATTTCGCGCTCCTGTTCGTGACGCCGTTGTTGCAGAAGCTCATCCCCTCAATGGCCGGGTTTAACGCCTTGAGTCCGGGAATCGTGATGGGCATCATGATCATCCCGATGATCTCCTCGCTGAGCGAGGATGCGATGTATGCCGTGCCGCAAAGCCTCCGGGAGGCCGCTTACGCGATGGGTTCCTCCAAGCTGCAGGCGGCATGGAGGGTCGTGGTGCCGGCGGCGGCATCCGGCATCGCGGCCTCGTTTCTTCTGGCCGTCTCGCGGGCGATCGGGGAGACGATGATCGTTGCCATCGCCGCTGGCCAGCAACCTCGGCTTACCCTCAATCCGTTCGTCCCGATCGAGACGATGACGACTTATATCGTCCAGGTGAGCCTCGGGGACACGCCGCATGGAACGATTGAGTACAAGACGATTTTTGCCGTCGGAACGATGCTGTTCGTCATCACGCTGGGTTTGAATCTCGTCAGCCGCTGGCTGCGGGAGCGGTTCCGGGAGCAGTACGGATGAAGTTGCCATCCAAGGAGCTCAACAAGATTCTGGTGCGCCGTTACTGGGCCGACCGGGTTTTCCGGCTCTGCGCCGTGACGATGCTCCTGATCACACTGGGAACCCTGGCTGCGTTGCTGATCGATGTCTTCATCGATGGTGCGGGGCGGTTGAGCTGGCCGTTTTTGACGAGTTTTCCTTCGCGCAAGCCGGAGCAGGCCGGGATACTGTCGGCGCTGGTCGGGACCGTTTATCTGATGATTCTGACGGTGGTCATCGCTTTTCCGGTCGGCGTGGGGGCCGCAGTCTATCTGGAGGAGTATGCCCGACGGGGCTGGTTGTCCCGGCTGATCGAGCTGAACATCGCCAATCTGGCCGGAGTTCCGTCCATCATTTACGGGCTGTTGGGGCTTGAGTTGTTTGTGCGGGCGATGCGGTTGGAAGAGAGCCTTTTGGCCGGCGCGTTGACGATGTCGCTGCTCGTGCTTCCGCTCGTCATTATCGCATCCCGAGAGGCGCTCCGGGCGGTTCCTCCGTCCATCCGCGAGGCCTCATTCGCGCTGGGTGCGAGCCTGTGGCAGACGATCTGGAATCAGGTCCTGCCCCTGGCCTTTCCGGGGATTTTAACCGGGGCGATCCTGGCCGCCTCCAGGGCGATCGGCGAAGCGGCTCCCCTGATCACGATCGGAGCGCTGACCTATATCGCGTTTCTCCCGGACAGTCTGGTCGCTCCGTTTACGGTGATGCCGATTCAGATATTTAACTGGGTTTCCCGTCCGCAGAAGGGTTTCTTTGAGGCGGCCGCTGCGGCGATTATTGTCCTGTTGGCGGTTTTGCTCCTCATGAACGCGGTCGCGGTGTATCTCAGGCAGAAGTATCAAAAACGGATGAATCTATAGCGGATGGAAGACAAAATGAAGACGACCGCACCCTGGGCCTTTGAAATTCAGGATTTGAATAGCTGGTACGGCGGCCGCCAGGCCCTTCAGAAGATCTCGCTCTTGATTCCGGAGCGCCGGATCACGGCGATCATCGGGCCGTCGGGTTGCGGCAAGAGCACGTTTATTCGGTGCTTAAACCGGATCAACGACCTGATTCCGGGTTTTCGAGTCGAAGGCCGGGTTCTCTTCAAGGGGCAGGACATCTACGATCCTACCATGGATCCGGTCGAGATCCGCTTCCGGGTCGGGATGGTCTTCCAGAAGCCGAATCCCTTTCCGAAATCGATTTATGACAACGTTGCCTATGGTCCGCTTATCTGGGGCACCCGCAAGGGTCCGGCGCTGGATACCGCGGTCGAGGAAAGCTTGAAAAGAGCGGCTCTGTGGGATGAGGTGAAGGACATGCTTCATCAGAGCGCGCTGACCCTTTCGGGCGGGCAGCAGCAACGGCTCTGCATCGCCCGGGCCCTGGCCGTCGAACCGGAGGTGCTGCTGCTGGATGAGCCCTGTTCCGCTTTGGACCCGATCGCCACGGCGCGGATTGAAGAGCTGTTGCTTGAGCTCAAAAAATCGTATACGATCATAATCGTCACGCACAATATGCAGCAGGCTGCGCGGGTGTCGGACGTCACGGGATTCTTTCTCCTGGGCGAGCTGATCGAGTTTGCCGAGACGAAACGGATCTTTACCAATCCGGTGGATCGTCGGACGGAAGACTACATTACGGGGAGGTTCGGATAATGCAACGGCATTTTGATGAAGAGCTGAAGACCCTCAAGGAGAAGATCCTCCGGATGGGCGCAATGGTCGAGGAGCAGATCGCCTACGCCATCAAGGCCCTGGTGGAACGGGATTCGGATCGGGCCCGCCGCGTGATCGAGAACGACCGCTGTGTGAATGCGCTGGATGTCGAGATCGATGAAGACTGTCTCCGCCTGATCGCGCTTCACCAGCCGATGGCCGGGGACCTGCGTTTTCTGACCACGGCGATGAAAATTTCGACGGAACTGGAGCGGATGAGCGACCTGGCCGAAAATATTTCGGAGCGGACGATCGAGTTGAACGAAGAGCCGCAGCTCAAACCGTACATTGATATTCCCCGCATGGCCGAGCACGCCCAGCGCATGGTGAACGAGTCTCTGAACGCCTTCGTGAATCGGGATTCGAATCTGGCCCGCAAGGTTTGCCGGGATGATGATTTCATCGATGATCTGAACCATCAGATCTTCCGGGAGCTCCTGTCCTTTATGATCGAAGATCCGCAGACCACAACCCGGGCGATCCGGATCAGCTTCGTCTCTAAAAACCTGGAGCGGATCGCCGACCACGCCACCAACATCGCCGAGCTTGTTGTTTATCTGGTGGAGGGAAAGATCATCCGGCATACGGGCTTGTAAAAGAGAATGTTGAAGGGGTCGGATTAAATTTCCGGAGGGCCTATTCGACTTCTTCAAGCGGCTTGCGGTGGGTATAGCCGGTATCGGTCTCATGCCACCAGCCGACCCCGGCCTCGCCGAGTTTCCAGCAGAGGTAGACCATCCGGCCGTCGAGCATAAAGGGGAAATCGCACAGGCCTTTTTCCAGATCCTTGATCAGCACGCCCATCTGCTGGATCCGCTCCACGCGCTTCATAATATACTCCAGCGCCTTCAGATAGGCGGGCCCCTGGGGCGATCCGCCGTTGCCCGCGAGATGCTCGCGGGCTTTCTGGATTTCGCCCCGGATCTGGAGGATGAAGCTCCGCGTCTGCTGGACCTCGCGCAACAACCCCTCGAGGTCCGGAACCATGCTGTTTGCTTCACCTAAGGTAAAGATCCGTTCGTCCATGCCTGCATTCTAAGACTTTGGATAAACCCTGTCAATATCCTCTTTGCATCGCCGCCGGATTATGTTAGAATCTTTCTCACCTGTCGCGGGATTTCGCCGCCCTGGTTCGGTTTGATAGAGTGTCGGCATCCATCTTATGGCGAGTGTAGCTCAATGGTTAGAGCACTGGTCTGTGGCACCAGGGGCTGGGGGTTCAATTCCCCTCACTCGCCCCATAACTACAGTGACGAGATACTGGATGCTTGATGTGAGTGAAAAGGGTATGGATCACCAGCATCTTGCATCTATCATCTAGCCACTACATGCTGCGCCTGTAGTTCAGCCGGATCGAGGGCAGGCGTCGTCCGTTTTAAAATTTTATTCTATAAGATGCTCTTATCGCATTATTCGTAGGAGTGACATAGGCGGCTTCTACGATCAGAGCCCCGTTTTTGCTCACGAGTGATTCCGCCGTTACCGTCTCCTTGTGGTGCTTTTCCCGCCAAAGAAACTCGTATCGGGTGGTGAAAAGCGCAAAATGACCAATGAGCCTCCTTACGGACACCCCCACGCTGCTATTCCCGTAGTCGGCCTTATCAAGATAGTACAGTTCGATCAAAGAGACCTGGGTGCTTGTCTTGAAAGGAAGGTGGGTGAGCACCCCCTCTATTCTCGGCTGCCCCTCCGCCTGATGATTCAGATCATACGCCGTCACATATTTGACCTCTCCCTCGAATTGCGTGAGATTGAGTTGTACCTTGGGTCCGTATTCAAATACAAGCGTCCCCTCCTCCCGATCCCTGAGAATCTGGCTTACAAACCCCACCCGAATATCGAGGGGCCGTGCCATACGCCGCTCTTTTCCCAATTCATCCAGTTCTTTTTCAAGCGCAATCCGTCTCCCCTCCGCTTGCGGATCATCACCCCCGTAAATTCTTTTCTCTAATTTGATTCGGTCCCTCTGTGCATCAAAGGGGTCAATCGGCCGCGATAGTGAAGGCGCCAGCACTTCGATGGTTCCTTTGGACGCGTTTTTGGATATTCTAAGATTCAGTCCTCCGATCGCCCCATGGATCCTTCGCACCATCCGTGTTTCCCAGAAATGGACCATCAGAGTAGAAAGCCCGGCCCGAACGGAGTCCTCCTTAATGGCATTCTTTTCGGTGAAATTCATTTGAAGTTCTTCGGAATCCATCAGAGAATAACGAGGCACCGGGTGACCGAAGGCCAGATTGTTTTGAATGCTTTTTAACCTGAAATAATCGACCTTGGTATCCATGTCTTTGCCAAGCTTGTCACTAAAATCCCGGATGACTACAAAAACGATCTGCTCGGCCAAAACGGGACCTGCGCTCAAAAGAAGGAGCGAAACAAAGAAGAGAACAGTCTTCTTCATGGGCCCCTCCTTCCGTAAGACAGGTTTTTCATTCAGTGGATGCTTCTCTTTTTAATGGTCTGACCCGGTTGGATGATTATATCAAAAATACCGAGTAAACCTCATTGAAAATTCACTTTAAGAATCCGGTTCCGCAACCGGATCGGTGGTCAACTCCCCATGACCTTGCTTAAAAAATATCTTTAAAAACATGGGAAGATATGAGAAGATGGGCGTCCATCGAGACGGGTGGTCATCCGTTGTTGTTTCATTGGGTCAAAAAAACGAATCGATTGCACATCCATGCGCCTGTAGCTCAGCTGGATAGAGCGGCAGACTTCGAATCTGTTGGCCGGGGGTTCAAATCCCTCCAGGCGCACCAGATTTTTTGCGGGGCAAAAAATTCGGAGCATTGGAGCATTCGACATTGGAACAATGGAGAAGGCGCACAATGCGGTCTAATGTTCCATTGCTCCATTTTTCCGTCGCACCCCGCGCTCGGACAGGCGAAGCCTGATCCTCGCTTTGATTATTTTTTCCACCTTGAATAGTGTGCGTTTGGAGCATATAGTGGAGATGGTTTTACAACCGGTTTCAAACCACAAAAAGGAGGGCCTCATGAAAACATTCGGAGGGTTCGTTGTCGCGTTTATGGTGTTGTTCACACTGACCGCCTGTTCAGGAGGTCCCCCCGCGAAGCAAATCCCGGCGCTCATGTCGCCCGCCGGCATGGCCGATCCGTCCGCCGCGGCTAAAAATAATGAGGGGGTCGATCATCTCGTGCAGGGCCACTACGGTATCTCGGAGACTTTTTTCAAGGACGCGATCGCGGCCAAGCATAATTTCGCCGAGGCCCATTTCAATCTCGGGGTCGCCCTGGACGGCATGGAAAAACATGAGGACGCCAAGTCGTCCTTTCAAAAAGCGCAGGAATTCGGCGCGAGCAATCCGAAAATTGCCGATAACGAGATCCTGAAGAAGCACCTGGGCATGTGACGGGTCAAAGCGAAAGCCCGCGCCATCGCCCTTATTCCTCCGGCGCGGGCCTGCCGTCCTTGATTCAAAATCCCTTGGTCGCATCCGCCGGAGGGAGAAAAAGAAAGACGTGATCCGTCCCGAGTCTTATATCTCTTATCTATGGATTAAAAAATAAATCCGGCTCCATGCTTCTTGCTAAAGATTAAAAAAGGATTTCCTAATGTCTCCGACAGATTCTTCTGTTCATGAGATGAGATATACGATGAAAGGTGCCTGCCACCTTTTGGAAGGTAATCCATTGATTTTATTGGAGGCGAATTTCAAAGTTCGTTCTGTATCATCCTCGCCGTAATTCCGGGGACGTCGTACTTAATTCCTGGCTGGCTCCGCTCTGGCCTCGCTTGTCTCCGGGGTCTCCAGGCTGGTGCGGCCCAGTATGCCTTCGCGGTAATCGGACAGTAAAATCCTAGCCGCCTTTTCCCGGTCCGGTTCGCCGCCTTTTCCCTTCCGAAAACATCCGCGTTTTTTTGCGATGGCTTCAAGCAGGCCCGCGCCGTCCAGTCCTTCCACCGCAAAACCGTAGCGCGCCGTGAGCGGGGCGGGATAGCGCGCGAGCAGCGTGGGGGCGAGAAACAGCCCGACTTCTTCGTCATTGACGGCATTGGCGCCGATCGCGTGAATCGCGGCGAGCATCAGCCCGACGACGGGGGACTCGATTTTGGGCCACAACAGCCCGGGCGAGTCGGTGAGCGTCATGTGATCGTTCAGCACGTGACGCTGCTGGTGCCGGGTCACGGCCGGTTCGGCGCCGACTTTTTGGATACGGCGTTTGAGAAGCATATTCATGAGCGTCGATTTACCGACGTTGGGGATGCCCATGATCAGCATGCGAAGGGGCTTGAGGGAACTGTTTCGATGCGGGGCGAGGGTAAGACAGAGGCCGGGTATCTTGGCTGCCTGTCCGGCATGATTGCAGGAGAGCGCCACGGCCGTCACGCCCGGCTGACGGTTGTAAAAATCGATCCAGGCCTGTGTGACGGCCGGGTCGGCGAGATCGGCTTTATTGAGAACTTTGAGACAGGGACGCTGTCGCTGTAGCCTTAGCTCCTTGATCAACGGATTGGCGCTCGCTTCCGGCATGCGCGCGTCCAGAAGTTCCACCACGACATCGATCACGGCCAGGGTCTTGGCCGCGGCCTTCCGCGCCGCGTTCATATGACCGGGATACCATTGTATCGACATGGGGAACGGGCCACCTGAATAGAAATGCGAAGAATCGCGTCGGAGGAAAAGTAGCATATCCCCCTGGATTCCGCAACCCGGACCGGCGGCGGGGCGGTTTTTAAAATTAACTTTCTTTCGCGCATCGGCTCGCGTAGAATAACATGCCCATTAAATTTTCATTTTGGAGGCAGGATCATGGCCTTGACGGCCTATAACAACGTTTCCATCCCGTCCTTTATGTACGGCACGGCCTGGAAAAAAGAGGCCACGACGCAACTGGTGCAATCAGCCGTGGCGTCGGGTTTCACGGCGATCGACACGGCCAATCAACTGATCCATTATGATGAAGCACGGGTGGGCGAAGCGCTGTTGGCGCTCGGGAAGAAAGGAATCGTGCGAAACACCCTGTTTCTCCAAACCAAGTTTACGCCAGTCAACGGCCAGGACCATCGCACCCCCTACGACGCAACGGCCGATCTCACGACACAGGTCAAACAGTCCTTTGACAGTTCGTTGGCCCACCTGCATACCGACTATCTTGATTCCTATGTCCTGCACGGACCTTATTCGCGGCAGGGTTTGGGGGAAGCGGATTGGGAGGTCTGGGCCGCCGTGGAAGGGCTCTATCAATCCGGGAAAACAAAAATGATCGGCATCAGCAATGTCACGGCCGGACAACTCAGGCAGCTGTGTGAACGGGCGATTCATAAACCGATGGTGGTCCAAAACCGGTGTTATGCCGCGCTCGGATGGGACCAAGAGGTGAGGGAGATTTGCCGGGCCCATGGCATGATCTATCAAGGCTTTTCGCTCTTGACAGCCAATGGTGCGGTCCTTTCCGATCCCGAAATCCAGGCGATCGCAAAACAATTGGGCGCCGGGATTGCGCAGGTCATCTTCCGGTTTGCGATGCAGATCGGGATGCTTCCGTTGACCGGAACCACGAACCCGGACCATATGAAAGAAGACCTCCAGGCCGAACGGTTCGCACTCTCGGCCGATGAAATCCGGCGGATCGAAACAATCGCGCTCTAAAGGGATCCGTCCGAACCCTCTCGACTCTCAAGCCGATTGACTCTCAAGAAACGATCCATTACAATCTCTCCGTCGTCTTATATATAATGGAGCAGGAGTAGGCATGTTGATCGGGACGCCGCTGGCGAAGAATGCAGTCAAGTTGATGCTGCTGGGCGCGGGCGAGCTGGGCAAAGAGGTCGCGATCGAGGCCCAGCGCCTCGGCGTCGAGGTGATCGCGGTCGACCGCTATCCCAACGCCCCGGCGATGCAGGTGGCCCATCGGTCTCATGTCATTGATATGCTCGACCGTGACCAACTCGCCGACGTCATTAAAAAGGAGCGGCCCGACCTGGTCGTTCCCGAGATCGAGGCGATCGCGACCGATTATCTTTTGGAGGCCGAGAAGACATGTACGGTCATTCCCACCGCGCGGGCCACGCGGCTCACGATGGATCGCGAAGGGATACGCCGTCTTGTGGCCGAGGAGCTGAAACTTCCGACCAGCCGGTTCCGGTTCATCGAAACGCCCGAGGAACTTCCGGCCGCGGCCGCCGATCTGGGCTATCCCTGCGTCATGAAGCCGGTGATGTCCTCATCCGGAAAAGGCCAGTCCGTCGTCCGTTCGCCCGGAGAACTCTCCCAGGCTTGGGACTACGCGATGTCGTCCGGCCGGACCAAAAAGCGCAAAGTGATTTTGGAATCCTTTATCGAATTTGATTACGAGATCACGCTGCTGACGGTCCGAGCCGTGAACGGCACTTTTTTCTGTCCGCCGGTCGGCCACATCCAGATCGACGGCGACTATCGCCAGTCGTGGCAGCCGCATCCGATGGCGCCGCGCGTGCTGGCCCGCGCGAAGGAGATCGCGGCCGCCGTAACGGAAAATCTCGGTGGCCGGGGGATTTTCGGCGTGGAGTTGTTCGTGCGGGGCGATGAGGTTTTTTTCTCCGAGGTCTCGCCGAGGCCGCATGATACCGGCCTGGTTACCTTGATCTCGCAGGATCTATCGGAATTTGCACTCCATGTACGGGCCGTCCTCGGTTTTCCGGTCCACGAGCCGGTGATCCGAACACCCGGCGGATCGGCCGTGATCCTGGCCGACCGCGAGGCTTCGGCGCCGACGTATGACGTGACGGGCGCGCTGGCCTTCCCCGGCGTCCAGGTCCGGATTTTCGGCAAACCCGAAAGCCGCAAGAACCGCCGCCTCGGCGTCGTCCTCGCCCCGGGTCCCGAACCGTTTGCCGCCCGCGATCGGGCCGTCCAAGCGGCTTCGGCCGTTCAGATCCGGTACGGAGCGCTTTGAACTTGGAAATGGGCTATGTTATAATGCCGGTCTGTTTGTTCGGGGATTCGGATCTCGCCGGCCGTGCCGTACTGCGCCAGTAGCTCAGCGGATAGAGTATCGGCCTCCGAAGCCGAGGGTCGTGGGTTCAAATCCCGCCTGGCGCAAGATCTTGAACTGTTTGATGGGCCGTTAGCTCAGTTGGTAGAGCAGCTGACTCTTAATCAGCGGGTCGTAGGTTCGATCCCTACACGGCCCACCA
>CAKKOZ010000032.1:0-2950 GCA_919901335.1 Nitrospiria bacterium
CCGGCCGCCGCGTGCGCCGGCCGGAGCTGGCCTTTGCCACGATGGACCACAACGTCCCGACCACCGACCGGTCGCGTCCGATCGAGGATGCGATTTCGGCGTTGCAGATCGAAACCCTCGTCAAAAACTGCAAGGAATTCGAGGTCACGTTGTTTGACCTGAGCAGTCCCGACCAGGGCATCGTCCATGTGATCGGGCCGGAGCTGGGGCTGACACTGCCCGGACTAACGCTCGTCTGCGGCGACAGCCACACCTCGACCCACGGCGCCTTCGGGGCGCTGGCCTTCGGAATCGGCACCAGCGAAGTGGAGCATGTCCTCGCGACCCAGTGCCTGCTCCAGGACAAACCCCTTACCTTTTTGATCGAGGTGAACGGGCGGCGGCCCTACGGCGTCGAGGCGAAGGACATCATCCTCTCAATCATCGGCCGGATCGGAACCGATGGCGGCAACGGGAGCGTGATCGAATACGCCGGAGAAACGATCCGCCAGCTTACCATGGAAGAGCGCATGACCATCTGTAACATGACGATCGAGGCCGGCGCACGCGCCGGGATGATCGCACCTGACGAGACAACCTTTGACTATCTTCGGGGCCGCCGATACGCCCCGGCCGATTTTGACACGGCGGTCGAGCAGTGGAAGAAGCTTCCAACCGATGCCGGGGCCCGGTTCGATTCCACCCTGAGAATTGACGCGGCCTCACTGGCGCCGCAGATCACCTGGGGCACCAATCCCGGCCAGGTCGTCTCGATCAATGCCCGCGTCCCGAACCCGTCCGATTTCTCGGATCCCAACGCGCGGAAGTCGGCCGAGCGAGCGCTGGACTATATGGGCTTGGCGGCCGGAACGATGATGACTGACATCCCGATCGACCGCGTCTTCATCGGCTCCTGCACCAATTCCCGGATCGAGGACCTCCGGCGCGTCGCACGGTTCGTCAAGGGCCGGCGCGTCGCTTCGACTGTCTACGCGATGGTCGTGCCGGGATCGCAGCAGGTCAAGAAGCAGGCTGAGAAGGAAGGGCTGGACCGGATCTTTATTGGGGCCGGATTTGACTGGCGTGAGTCGGGCTGCTCGATGTGTCTGGGGATGAACCCCGATACCTTAAAGCCGGGCGAGCGATGCGCCTCGACTTCCAACCGCAACTTTGAAGGCCGTCAGGGAAAAGGCGGCCGGACGCATCTCGTCTCCCCGATCATGGCGGCCGCCGCGGCGGTCGAGGGCCGTTTCGTGGACGTGCGGCAGTATGAATTAAAGGAGACGTGATCCATGGAACCGTTCACGAAACTCAAAGGAATCGTCACGCTGCTCGACCTGCCCAACGTCGACACCGACCAGATCATTCCGAAACAGTTTTTGAAACGGATCGAGCGGACCGGCTTCGGGCAGTTTCTATTCTACGACTGGCGTTTCATAGACGGTAAAAAGCCGAATCCGGAGTTCGAGATGAATGCCGGGCGGTACCGCGGCGCGACGATCCTGATCACGCGCGCGAATTTCGGCTGCGGCTCCTCGCGCGAGCATGCGCCGTGGGCGCTGCTCGAGTACGGCTTCCGGTGCATCATCGCGCCGTCCTTCGCCGACATCTTCCATAACAACTGCTTTAAGAACGGGATCCTGCCGGTGAAACTTTCGGAATCACAGGTCGAAACGATCTTTGAGCGCGTCCGTAAAATTCCCGGTTATCAACTGACGGTGGATCTCGAAAAAAAGAGGATCGCATCGGACGACGGCCTGGCGTTCACGTTCGAGGTGGATGAATTCCGCCGCCATTGCCTGCGGGGCGGACTGGATGATATCGGCCTGACACTGCAATACGAAGACAAGATCCGGGCGTACGAAGCGGACCGTCTCGTGTTCGGATCAAGGATGGGTCCCAAGAAAGGCAGCGGGCCGGGATGAAGGTTCGGGAATGTTTTGACGACCGGCGGCCGGTCTTCTCCTTTGAGTTTTTTATTCCCAAGACACTGGAGGGAATGGTCCGATTCGAATCAACGATCCGCAACCTGAAGCGGCTTTCGCCCTCTTTTGTCACGCTCACCTACGGCGCCGGAGGATCGGCCCGCGACCGGACGATCGAGACGGCCGGAATGATCCAGAACGAATTGGGATTGACGACCATCGCCCATCTCACCTGCATCGCCCATACCCGAAGCGAGATCGAGGCCGTCGTAGGCAGGATCCGCAGCCTCGGCATCGAAAACATCATGGCGCTCCGCGGCGACCCGCCCAAGGACGGCACCCTGCCTCCGGAGGACCGGCGGGATTATCGTTATGCGACAGACTTGGTCCGACATATCCGGAAAATGGACGGTTTTTGCATCGGCGTCGCCGGCTATCCCGAAAAACATCCCGAAGCCGCCAGCATGGAGGACGACCTGCGGCATCTAAAAGAAAAAGTCGGGGCCGGTGCGGACTTCATCACAACCCAGTTGTTCTTCGACAATGCGGACTATTTCCGTTTCGTCGAGAAGGTCCGGGCCATGGGGATCACGCTTCCGATCCTACCGGGCCTGATGCCGGTCACCAATTACGGCCAGCTGCAGAAATTCGCGGCGATGTGCGGCACGCGCATCCCGGCCGAAATCATACGCGACTTGGGGGCCCGACAGACCGACGCAGAGTACGTGATCCAATACGGGATCGATTGGACCTACCGCCAGTCACGCGATCTGCTGGACAAGGGCGCGCCCGGAATTCATTTCTATACGCTCAACAAATCGCGTTCGACCGAAGTGATTTTATCCAGGCTGCTGGGACGTTAAGATTATTGTAGAGGCGTATTGCAATACTCCCCTACTGCTGATAAAATCTATCTCGTTTACTTTTAGGGGAACCACTCTTCCCCGAGTCTCCCGATGATCGGGAGGCGGCTCACCGGGCCGGCAGCGGCGGCAGGTTCGGTGGGGCGGGCGGACCTGGGTCCGGCCCGGCGCATTGAGGCGCCG
>CAKKOZ010000032.1:3050-7258 GCA_919901335.1 Nitrospiria bacterium
GGAAGGAGGTGGTCCAGTGGGAAGTAGTATTAAGCCTACGGCGAGTGAGGTGGCCGCGTCCTAGCGCGGAACATTCAGGTGAAGCCTGGGACGCATTCCCAGGGCCACCAGACCCGGAAGCGCGGACGTCGTAGCCGCTTTAGGATGAAGAATCCGCTTCCGGGTTTTCTTTTTCACATCCGTCCCGGTTGTTACACGCCCTCAAGGCGTCGGCGATGAAGGCCGCGGTTGTCGTCTGCTCCGAATCGTTTCCATCACCATATTGGGTTCAATAATACGACATTGATTTCGCCCACGGCATGCCGTACACTGTACATATGGGCGATCTTCGTTTTGAATGGGATGAAACCAAGAACCGGGCGAACATCAGAAAACACGGCGTTTCCTTCGAAGAGGCCCAGACCGTATTTCTCGATGAAAACGCCATCCGGTTCTTTGACCCCGACCATTCAGAGGATGAGGACCGTTTCATCATGCTGGGCATGAGCTTCAAACTGCGCGTCCTCGTTGTGTGCCATTGTTACCGAAAGAACGACACGATGATTCGGATCATCTCGGCAAGAAAAGCGGCGAAGAATGAAGCGAAGAACTACTGGAGGTGACGCCATGAGAGCGTATTATGATTTCTCGAAGATGAAGGGTGGAAAAAACCCCTACGTTTCCAGACTGAAACAGCCCATTACGATTCGCCTGGATAAAGCAACCGTGTCCTACTTCAAGGCGCTGGCCGATGAGATCGACATGCCCTACCAAAATCTTATCAACTTGTACTTGCGGGACTGTGCGTTGCACCACAAAAAACTTGCGCTCAAATGGGCATCATAAAGAGCCGAACCAAACATTACCCCCATATCGGCCGTAAGGAAAAGGAGCCGGACGCGGCCTTCTGGACTGAGCTGTACCGGACCGGCGATACCGGCTGGGATCAGGGCGGGCCGTCGCCGGGGCTGGTTGATTTTTTGAAAAACGATCTTGGGCCGGGTCGCGCCGTGCCGTTTCGATCCGGTCGCGCATTGGTTCCGGGTTGCGGACATGGGCATGACGCGCGCGCGCTCGCAGCGGCCGGCTTTGACGTCATCGGCCTGGACGTTGTGAAAAAGGCCATTGAGGAAGCCGCGCGGATAGCCGATGCGGAGGGATTAAAGAATATCCATTTTAAACGAGCCGACTTTCTGAATCTGCCTCCCCGTCTTCACGGACCCTACGATCTCATTTTCGAGAATACTTTTTTCTGCGCGATCGATCCGGACCATCGGGACCGGTACGTCGAATCGGCCGCAGCCCTCTTGAAGCCGGGCGGCTTTCTCCTCGGCATCTTCTACAACATCCGGCCCGAGACCGGCCCACCGTTCGGCGCCACGCGGGGCGAGTTGATCGAGCGGTTCAGCCAACGATTTACGCTGATATCGGATCGCGTGCCGCGCTCAATCCCCCGTCGCGATGGCAAGGAACTCCTGATGCTCTGGCAACGGAAGAACTGATGCGCGAGCGGCGGTGGGAATCAGAAGCGACCTTTCAATTTGACGACCTGCCGGCGTTGGGCGAGCGGCTGGCCCGGCTCGGACTGAAACCGGCGACACCGGAAAAAGAGGTCATTATCTATGTCGAGGAATGGACGGTCTCGGCCCCCGGGGAGATCGCACGGCTTTCGGAATGGCCGAAGGAAGACGTCACGCTGGTCCACGTTCGCGAAGGTTGGAAGGGGGACTTTTTCCTACTGGCCGGTGGGTATCACACCCTCTTTCAACGGTACAAGAGATCTGGAACGTACTGCTCCGTCAGCCATCCCTGGAAAGTCCGTGAAAGGTTGACAACCCATGATCCGAACGGGATGTTCTGGATCGGCTTTCGCGATCACCATTCCTTCATTCGTGTGCGTCTGCAGACCACCGAGGTGATCACGCCGGGCGAGACGCGGGCGGATAACCGGCGCGACCTTTGGATCGAAGAACGACGGCGGCTGGTCCTGTCGGCCATCTCGTTGCTGGATTTGCCGGTTGAACCGACCGTCGAAAACGGAACGTTGGTTTTGCGGACTTCCGAAGAAACGGCCGCTTTATTTTGTTCATGGCCGGATGCGTTCGGGCCCTGCCAGTTCGAGTATAATTTTCCCAATGCGTTCGAGTTTCTGGTTCCGGCCGGGCGACTGGCGGCCACGTTGGGCGGCATTCCGTCCACGGTTCGCGCCTACCTCACCGGATTTCCCGAATCGGCGTTGAGGGAGTTTGAAACGACCGGACCCGGGGCCCGCTATGCGTACCGCTGTTCCATCCACGGCCAACTTTGGGATTTGCCGGAACTCCTCTCGGCGATTCGGCCGGATGGCCGACTCTACACAACGCTGTGCGAGTTTCAGACCCGGGAGCTTTATCCGAATATGAAAAACGCCTGGGTCATTATCGGCGTGGTTGGATTGAGCAGCGGATATAGAATCGAGGCCCGGCTGAACCACGCGCCGCTTCCGGAAAATGAGATGGACGATTGGTTGGAAACGCTCCTCGGCTTTCCCGTGGCGTACGCCCCCCTGCCTCCGTTTCCATGAATAAACAAGGACTTCAAGACCTGATCGGCCCGGTCGGGATGAAGGAGGGTCAAGACAGGAGGGTTTCCGGTTCTTGCTTTTCGGACGATGAAACGATACACTTGGAGGCGCATTCGGAGAGAACGATATCGCGTCCGGAAAGGGATTCGACCTGGACTGGCAAGCGACTTGAGCCCTCATCCTTATTTAAAAATTTAAAAAATAAAAAAGGGAGGATAAAAATGGCACGCTTTAAGAGGTTGCTGCTGCAGAACTTGATCATCGCATCCATACTGACCGTTTTTGCACCCGGATGGACCGGTGAGAATCCCTGCCCGGAGGGTGGTCAACTGACGGGATCAGTACCGCCTATCGGGGTGGTGCAATGGTGCCAGAAGCGGGACGCCGATCGAAATTACATCAAACACGGCAAATGGATCGAGTGGTATGTAAGCGGGCAGAACAAGGTTGAGGGACAATTTCAAAACGGGAAGAAAGATGGACCATGGATCAGCTGGTACATCAACGGCCTGAAGCAATATGAGGGAAAGTTTAAAAACGGAAAGGAGCAGGGCAGGCATGCCCTATGGTATGAAGGCGGCATGAAGAAGATGGAAGTGGACTATAAGGATGGCATCGTCGATGGGAGGATGACGGAGTGGTATGAGATCGGCCCCAAGAGAATTGAAGCGGAGTACCAGGATGGCATCAAGCATGGTAAAATCACCGTTTGGTATAAAAATGGTCAAAAGAGGCGTGAAGAAGAATACAAGAATGGGAAACTGGATGGGTGTTCAACGGATTGGCATGAGAACGGCGATGTGAGAATACAGGGGATTTTCAAAGACGATGCATGGCAGGGCAGCATGCCCTGTCGTAATGACTGATGCCTGTTGTGTACGACTCACCGCCGGCGAGGTGTGACGGGGAGAGATTGCCTGTTTCCCATTCCGCGGGATGCACGCAAAAAGCATGGAGTTTGTTATGCATTGAATGGGTGATCACGGTTCTGCTCTGCTCTGTTCTGTCCTTCTCCCTGCGGCCACCGTCAGTCATGGCGAGCGAACTATACGGAAGATGGGGAGTCGGGATTCGAATTGGACCATCGGTTCTATTGCAGGATGTTGACAAAGGCCAGGAATTAAAAGGCGGGACGGGGCCCATGGTGAACCTAATGCTCATCGATGTCAATAATCCCTTCACCTCCAAAGGACTCGAGATCGAGATCGAAACTCACACCATTAAATCTCCGGGCGCCAAATGGGGTGACTTAACCACGCTATCTCTGATCCCTTTTGTTGAGTACCGACCCGGCGGCATAAAGCCAATGACCCCCTATCTATCAATGGGTCTTGGCTTAAATTTTAATCGCTTCAAGGAATCCTCGCTGTTGCGGGACAATTCCATGACCGTTGAACCTGTCACCACTCTGGCCGTGAAGATCGGCGGCGGAGTCGATTACCTCATCGCGCCCGATCTTGTCCTGAACGCTGAGATTGGATGGAAACAGAGCTCAGGCAGGATGATCATCCAGGGCGGGACCGAGGACGCTGATCTCAAGGCCAAGGCGATCACCGTTCTCCTGGGTATCCGCCGCTATTTCTGGGAGTGATTCGAGCCGGAACGATACCAGCGCCAGTGAGGATTGCCCCCAAGAGATCTACCGATGTCCGGCTTGATCTACAAC
>CAKKOZ010000032.1:7358-14985 GCA_919901335.1 Nitrospiria bacterium
CCGCACCAAGCGATCGGCCGAAATAAAGGATTCGGTCCGTGCCGAGGCCGGTCCGGGACAGAAGCCAGGCCAGCGCAGCCTCGGCATCGCGATACGTCCCCTCTTCCGAAACCGATCCCTCGCTCCGTCCGTATTCACGATAGTCGAAAATAAGAACCGAGAGGCCCAGCTCATTATGGAAACGCCGAAGGTTGTCCACGCGATGGCTGATGTTGCCGGCGTTCCCGTGGAACCAGATCATCACCTCCGGCGATCCCGGCACGGGAACGAACCAGCCGTTTAAGCGAACCCCATCGGCCGTCTTAAAATAAACATCCTCATACGCAAGGCCTACCGACCCCGGCGTGGCCTCGATCCCGCGGCTGGGGTAATAAATAAACGTCTTGTCCACACGACATCCCGTCAGTAAAAGGATTCCGCCGATCGAGACAACCACCGCGGCGACGGCCCGGCGCATTCTGAAGAGCGCCATGGACGTGAACCGGATCACGGCCCGCCATGATAGATCAGCCGATAGATGCCGGTCGGCGTGGTGAAATAAAGCAGTCCGTCCGGGCCCGTCTGAAGATCCACGATTCCTTCCCGGTGCTGGAAGACGTCATCATCCACGCTGACAGCCTCGATCGAATCCTTTCCGGTGAGGGCTGCCGTTCGAATCCTTCCCTCGTTCCAGTCCGTAAAGAACAGCTTCCCGTGGTAGACGTCCGGATAGCGTGTGCCGGTGTAGAAGACAATCCCGGTCGGCGCGATCGTCCGGTGATATACCAGGATCGGTTCGACATAACCCGGTTTCCTCCGGACCCCGCTGATCCTGTCTTCATCCCATCCGTAATTCTTTCCCGGTTCGATGATGTTCAACTCATCGTTGGTCGCCGGCCCGTTCTCGGTCGCGAACAGCCGGGATGTTTCGGGCGGCCCGGGCTCGAACGTAAAATCAAAACTGTTCCGGAGACCCAAAGCGTAAACGTACGATCGGGGCGCGGCCGGACGCTTGGGATCGTAGAAAGGATTGTCGGTCGGGGCCGTCCCGTCCGGATTCAACCGAAGGATTTTCCCGGCCAATGAATCCAGATCCTGCGCGTTTCGGGGCGTCGCCAGGTCGCCGATGGAAAGATACAGTTTCCCGTCCGGCCCGAAGGACAGCGAACCGCCGTTGTGGTTGCCTTTGCCGAACTCGGATTGGCTTCCGATCGGGAGTCGGTCCAGCAGTGCAACCGGCGATTCGCCTCGATTGCCTTTGACCGTAATCCGCATCAGACGGTGCCGGTAAGGATCGGTCTTGGAGTCCCGCCCCCGATGGGAGTAATAAACATAGAGATAGCCGTTGCGCTGAAAATCGGGATCCAGCGCCAGACCCAGCAGGCCCCGCTCGAAAAAACTTGAGATCGGCCCGAACACGTAGACCGCGTCGGGAAGGAGGCGGGGTTGCGTTGAGAGGGGATCCGCAATCACGCGGACTTTTCCGGAGAAGCGTTCCGTGTAAAAAAGGCGGCCGCCGGGGGCGAAGACGATCGCGACCGGAAAGTTGAGACCGGTCACGACCGGCTCCCCGGAGAAACCGGCCCGGCCGGTCGAAACCGCCGGGGCCGCGCCCAACAGAAGGATCAGCGTAATCGCTCCAACGCAACGAACAAACGGCATCCCTATCTTCCGCGTGGGGAAATAATTTTTATGAACGCTATGATTTCAACTTCGCATGGGTTCCGTCACAAAAGGGCTTCGTTCCGGAATGTTTGCAGCCGCACCAGGCCACTTTTTTCTTCTCCGTAATCACCACCTCGATGGGTGAGAATTCAGACCCTTTGTGGGAGCCGTCGCAAAAAGGCTGGTCCTGTGAACGTCCACACCGGCACCAGTAATAGGTTCCGGGTTCCATCTCTTCCACATACGGGCTGCGCTGCGCGATCTCGGGTTCGGCCATGATGATCTCCTTACGATTGAGGTTTGCCTCCAGTGTAGCGGAACCGGCATTCTCCGCGCAACCGTGATCTTCATGCCCCGCCTTTACTCCCAAACAGACGCTTCGTGAGAAGCACCCAGTCGCCTTGGGCCGAACCTTTGTACAGCCCGATCCCGGTTCCGGCGTAGATTTGATCTTTGCCGTCCATCACCATGGATTGGATGCTGAGATCTTCCAACGTTCCGTTGATGGACCTCCAGCGGGTGTCTTTGGGAGAACGGGTGAAGACCCCCCGGCCCGTGCCGAGATACAAGGCGCCGTCCTTTCCGATCACGATGGCCCGGATGGACTGGTTGACCAGCCCCTGGTTCAGATCGTTCCAGTTCTTTCCACCGTCCCGGCTGGTGTAGACCCCGCCGTCGAAGGTTCCGGCATAAATCGTTCCGTCCGCTCCCAGCGTCAAAACCCGGATGAAATTTTCACGAAGTCCCCGTTCGCCCTCAAATCCTCGTGTCAGCTGCTCCCAGCTTTTCTGTCCGGCCTTGCGTTTGTAGAGGCCCTTGCCTCCCGTCCCGGCATACAACGTCCCATGGTGATCCATGATCAATGACCGCACCAGTACGTCGTCCAGACCGGTGTTGTAAGCAGTCCAGTGATCGCCGCGATCTTCGGACCGGAACACCCCCTGCCCGGTGGCGGCGTAGAGCCGGCCCTGTGAATCAAAAAGCAGGGCCGAAACCTGCGTGTTGATAAGGCCGCTGTTCACCTTTTCCCAATGGCGGCCCCCGTCCAGGCTTCTGAAAACGCCGAACCGCGCCGTTCCGGCAAAGATCATCCCCTTCGAACCCTCCGGTCTTTTGCCGCCGGACGGTTGAACCAGCAAGGTCATGATATACGGATCGCCCAATCCTTCCGAAACTGCCTCCCAATGGAGGCCGCCATCGCGGCTTTTGTAAATCCCGTCCCCGAAGGTTCCCATGAACAGTGTTCCGGCCGGGTCCAGCGCCAGGGCCTGCACGCTGTGCCGCGGATCCGGCATCTCCATCTGACCCTCCGCGTTCGGAAGAGCCGGACCGCCGGCCCAGAGGATCAGTCCAAAGAGCATCAACCATCGATATCCCAATCGCCGCTTCATCCACTCTCCCTTCGGCCGCATTACGCTCCGCTCCCGGCGCTATCGGGCTCTTGCGCCGCGCCGGAGGCCGACGGCTTCCGTCCAAAAAACCGGGCGCCCCAGATCCCCAGTTCGTAGAACAGCAGCAGCGGGCCCATCATCAGCATCATATTAAACACATCCGCCGTGGGCGTGAGGACCGCGGCCAGAATCGCGTTCACCAGAACGGCATACCGCCGGTGGCGCGCGAGAAACTGCGGCGTCACCAGGCCCAGCTTCGCCAGGACCGTGATCACCAGCGGCAGTTCAAAAACCACTCCGAAAGCCAGCAGAAATTTGAGCAGGAAATCCATGTAAAGCCCGATCGAGAAGACCGGCTTCAATCCCTGCTGCGTCCCAAACCCCACCAGAAATTTCAACGCAAACGGCGCAACGACGAAATAACAAAAAACCAGACCCAAAACAAAAAAGAGAGACCCGATTAGCACGAAGGGCAACGCCAGCCGCCGTTCATTCGGCAGAAGGCCGGGTGTGACGAACCGCCAGATCTGATAGAAGATCACCGGCAGCGATAAAAACAGCCCCGCAAAAAACGAGACCTTCATCGCCACCCAAAAGGCTTCGGTGGGGGAGAAAAAATAGAGATCGGCGGCCAGCGGCCGTTTGAGCCATCCGATCAGAATGTCCGAAACGGTATAGGCGAGCACCATCCCGCCCAGGAGGGTCCAGATCACCTTGATCAGGCGGCTCCGCAGTTCTTCAAGATGCCCGGTGATCGGCATGCGGGACGCTTCGGCGGAAGGGAGGCGAAAGGCCGTCACGACGTCTTTCCCTCGGCCGGCGGATCGGGCGTTCCAGCCTCCGGACCGGTTTTCTGAGGCGGCGGAGTTCCCCGGCTCACAAGCGATTTTTCATGGGACTTCGGCTCGATCGTTTCATCCATCTTCCGGACCTCGTCATCCATCTCGTCCTTTAAATCCTGCGTGGCGCGTTTCAGCCCGGCCACGCCCCGCCCGATGGCGCGCGCAAGCTCCGGCAGCCGCTGCGGTCCCAGAACCAGCAGCGCCAGCACCGCGATCACGACCAATTCCGGAAATCCTATCCCAAACATAAATAAACCTCTTTCTCCCGGATGCTCACCATTCCGACAGGTTCATAAGGACGGCATCTTCCCTCGGTTCGCGGTAATAATCACGCCGCACCGCCGCGACCTTGAAACCCAGCTTCTCATACAGCCGTTTCGCCGCCTCGTTGGATGCCCGGACCTCCAGGGTGGCCAGGCGGGCCCCGTTCTCCCTGGCCCACGACAAGGTCCAACGCGCCAGTTCCTCCCCGATTCCCATTCGCCGCCATTCCGGGTGGACCGACAGGTTTATGAGATGCAATTCATCAAATACCATCCAGAAACAGACATAGCCCAGCAATGCGTTTTGTTCGGAATCCCGCGCCACGGAAAGACGGGCAAAGCGGTTGCCGTGCAGTTCCGCCTCGAACATCGGCCGCTTCCATGGTATAGCATAAGACGCCGCCTCGATCGGCATCACCTCATCCAAATCCGCCGGCGTCATCGGCTGGATCGTGACGTTTCGCCCCCGGCTCACTCCCTCCCGCTTCATCGCCGTTTCGGCTTGTAGGGGCTCGCGTCGCCCCCTCCACCGGCCAAGCCGGATGGAGCCTCCCCCTCTCGCTCGCCGTGCTCGCTGGGTTGATTCCTATTCCGTTTCAGGTTCAATTTCTTGTGCGTGACCCCTTTCTCCCAGTTCACTTCGGCATCCGGCCGACGGATATAAACCGGCACCAGGCTCCGCGCATCCGCCGCCTCGCCCCGTTGGAGTTTCCGCAGGCCGAGCCAGGCCACCATCGAGGGAAGGGGCAGGGATAACGGCGCCGGTACAAAAACAGCCCGGCGGCCCAATGGCTTCTCCAAAATCTCCCGGTATTGGGACGCCCCATCCCCCAGGAAAACGGTCGGCGGGCTTGCCGGTGCGCAGAGGCGCTCACACAAGACCTCCGGCGAAATAATTTGATCCTCCATCACCCGTTTGAGCATCCCATCCCCCTCGCTTGAGAACAGCCCCGCATACACTTCCCGCTTTTTGGCATCCATCATCGGACAGATCGTGTAACGGCCGGCCGGAACCGTCCAGGCCATCGCCTCCAGCGTCGGAACCGCCGCGACCGGGATCGGTTTCCCGGTCACCAGCCCTTTCACCGTGCTGACCGCCACGCGCAGCCCCGTGAAGGAGCCCGGCCCGATTGAAACGGCCAGCGCGTCCAGATCATCCAGGGTCCAGCCGCCGTCTTTGAGAACATGATCCACCATGACCATCAGCCGCTCGGCATGGGCCATCGTCATATCCATTCGGTATTCGGCCAGCAGCTTCTCGTCCTCGACCAGGGCCACGCCCCCAAGGCTGGTGGCCGTCTCGATCGCCAGAATCCTCATCGAATAACCCTCACGGAATTTTAAATTCCTCCGGAGAAATCACCGCATTCGGGTGGACTTCACGAAATTCCAGTGTCACGCGGGACTCTTCATGAAACTCATCCTGCCGCCGTGTGATCGTGATCCGGCCGGGCCAGTCGATTCCGGACAGGCTTCGGTAATCATAAAATTCCACGACGGTTTCCGCTTCGTCTTTCCCCTTGAATAATTCTTCGCGTTTCAACGTCAGATGGCTGCGTTCAAACCAGAGCCGCTTCGTCAGACGACCCTCCGCGCCCGAAATGCGGACCAGATGGATCAGATAGGTTGCCCCGGTTCGCTCGATCACCGGGATCTCGCCGTGCTCGACAAACGGGCCGACCAGGGCCGAGAGGGCAAGCCTCAACTCGGCCGTATGAAGCAGCAGCGATGGATCATCCGGTTTGTCCGGACCGCTCTCCAGCACACGCCCTTCTCTCGGGATCGTCAACCGGGCCTGGTCGCCGACCGAGATCAAGTCAAACAACGTTCGGCCTAACGGATCAAACCCTTTCAGCCGAAGCGACGGAGGGCCGCCGTCTACGGAACGGGAAAAGGACAAACTTGCCGTCACGGCGGGCTGTCTTTCCGAACGGATCGTCACAAGCGCCTTCAGCGTTTGGATGGACCTCGTCCGTTGGTCCAGCCGGCCTATGAGCTCATGGACCGTCGCCGTGAGCCGTAGCGGCTCGGGTATAACCGAGTAACGCGGGCTGCATCCGCCGATCAGTACAACGATCAGACATAAGGCCAACCGCGGCAACCTGCTACTTACCAAATAAAACCTCCAATGCCTCGCGGATATGTCCAACGCCGATCACGTCAATCCCATCGACTCCGTTGAGCCTTATCCGGTTCCGCTCCGGCAACAGGCATTGCTTGAATCCCATTTTGGCCGCCTCCCGCAGCCGCACCTCGGCCTGATGGATCGCGCGCACCTCGCCGCCCAGTCCTACCTCCCCGAAAATCAGTGTCTTCGGATCCATCGGCCGCTCACGAAAACCGGACGCGACGGCCGCCACGATCCCCAGATCCACCGCCGGCTCGTCAATCTGCATCCCGCCCACGACATTGATGAAGACATCCTGGCCCTGGAGCTGCAGACCGGCGCGTTTTTCCAAAACAGCCAGTAGGAGCAAGACCCGGTTGGGATCCACGCCGATCGCCATCCGTCGGGGTAGTCCGAAATTGGTCGGGCTGACCAGCGCCTGAAGTTCGACCAGGATCGGCCGCGTCCCCTCGATGCTCGAGACCACGACCGAACCGGCCACATTCGCCGCCCGTTCGGATAAAAAAAGTTCGGAGGGATTGGAGACCTCTTCCAGCCCCAATGATTTCATCTCGAAAACCCCGATCTCGTTGGTCGAGCCGAAACGGTTCTTCACGGCACGGAGGATCCGGTAGGGATGGCCCTTGTCGCCTTCGAAATAGAGCACCGTATCCACCATATGTTCCAGGATGCGCGGGCCGGCGATGGAGCCGTCTTTGGTCACGTGACCGATGAGGAAGGTCGGCGTGTTGGTCTGTTTCGCATGGATCATCAACTGCGCCGCTGCCTCGCGGATCTGGCTGACGCTTCCGGGAGCGGACGTGATCTGGCCGGTATAGACCGTCTGGATCGAATCAATCACAATCGCTTTGGGTTTTAAAGACTGGGCCGCCTTCAAGATCTCTTCAAGCGCCGTCTCGGACAGGACCAGCAGGTTCTTCGAGGCCACGCCCAGCCGCTCCCCGCGCATCTTGATCTGGTGCGGCGACTCCTCGCCGGAGACATAGAGGACCGGACGATCCTGACTGATCTTTTGAAACGCCTGGAGCAGCAGCGTGGATTTTCCGATGCCCGGATCACCGCCGATCAATACCATGGACCCGGCCACGACCCCGCCTCCCAGCACCCGGTCCAGTTCCCCCATGCCGGTCGAAAAACGGTCATCCGAAGATCGTGTAATATCGGTGATCGAAAGGGGCTTTTGAGGCGGCCGGTCGGTCGTCATCCAGCGCGATGGAGCGGCGTTCGAAACCGTCTCTTCCTGAAGGCTGTTCCATTGATTGCAGTCCGGACATTTTCCAAGCCACTTCGGGGAACTATAACCGCAGTGCTGGCAAACAAAGGAGGTCTTGGGACGGGCCATGGCTCACCGGATTATAT
>CAKKOZ010000033.1 GCA_919901335.1 Nitrospiria bacterium
CGAAGTGGCCACAGTAGCACATCTCCTCTTGGTTCCGCTTCGTCGTGTCCATCGTTTTCTCCTCCTTCATGGCCGGCTCACCTCGATGGCGAACATGATCCAGCCAGTCACGTCGTCCAAATCGCTGGCCTCACCAAGCCACGTTCGTAACTGTTCTTCGTCCTCCAGCGTCTCCTTGAGGACGTCCCACCGAATGCGGTCATCCTTGTCCACGCCATCGTTGGCATCGCGCATGGCTTCCTTGGCCTCGTCAACCTCGACCTCCATGGTGATCGTGGTCGAAACCGTGATCGGCTTGCTCATCGTCTCTCTCCTTTACTTGTTGACTCGACTCCACCACGTCTTGAGCGCACCGATCTTCATCACCACCTTGCCCTCCGCTTTCAGGGCCGTCAGGGCCCGCTCCGCCCGGAAGACGTCGAACACCGAAGGTCCAAAGTCGGAGATCGTACGCCGACGCCATACGAGCGTCTTGGCGACCCCGAGAGCTGTCCAGCGTGAGCGACCACCTCGAGTCACGATCTTCTCGACGGCGGTCTTGTCCTCGTCTGTGACCTTCATGCGTGGTCCCCTTCAACGCATAGCGGCACCGTCTCGCCCTTCACACGCGGCGGCCAGACCTCCTCGCCGCGACGCCGGTAAGCCGCTCCGCCACCGGGATAGATTTTCTTCTCCAGGTCGCAGTTTCCGTCGCACACGAACTCGCCAGCGTTGATGTAGCGAGGATCGTCGTAGACCCTGTGCCACCGATGCTTCTTCATTCGTCGTCTTCCTTCGGCAAAAGGTCCAGTTGAACCGGGACCGCTTTGATTTCGTCCCCTGGCTGCGTGTCCAGCTCCGAGAGCTTGCATACCCGCTTGTTCTTGGTGTCCCACACGGAAAAGTCTGTCTCGCGAAGCCCGGCTATCTCCTGCAACCGGTTGATCAGCCGAGCCCCCTTCGGATCCCACGGGCGGTCCTCGTGACTCACGGCCCTGCCCACTCCATCGGGATTTCGTGGACGAACGGCTGGACCTCCAGGCCATCGCAGACCTCCCTAC
>CAKKOZ010000034.1:0-14137 GCA_919901335.1 Nitrospiria bacterium
TGACCCCATTTCATAAGATGAAGCCCGTGAACGCCGCATTCGGCAGAGTGCCGGGAAGCACACTAAAAATGATGTTGACCGGGGCATGGATTTTACAGTAGAATTATACGAGACGGAATCGGGGGCATGCCCTGTGCGTGAATTTCTGGACGAGATGAAGATGAGTGATCCGGACGACTTCGCGGTGGTGGTCGCCGGTCTGGCAAAACTGCGAAACCGGCAGTATCACCGGGAACCCTTGTGCAAAGCGCTGGGCGACGGGCTGTTCGAATTGCGCCACGTGGGCAAACTCAATACTCGCGTGTTGTGGTTCTTCGTGAAGAATCGCCGGATCGTCGCGGTGCATGGTATCCGAAACAAAAGCCGGACCATTCCGGCCCGCGACATCGAGACCGCGCGGGAACGGATGCGCGATTGGCGAAAACGGGCAGGACAATGAAAAAAACAAATTTTGATCGATACCTCGAAGACCAGTTGAAGGATACGGCGTTTGCCGCGCGATTTAAGCGCGCAGGCGAGGCCTGGGATGTGGCGCTGCAAATCGCGGCCCTTCGCGAGCAGGCCGGGCTGTCCCAAAAGGATCTTGCGAAGCTGCTCAAGACCACTCAGCAGCATGTCAGCCGGTTGGAGTCCCCCGCCTACGAAGGTCACTCCCTCGGCACGCTGCGTCGCGTTGCGGAAGCACTGCATGCCAAGGTCCGTGTCATATTCGAACCCATTGGAAAAGAAACCGGGATGCATACAGCGGAAGCAACCGCATCGTATCACGCCAAACGTACCGCCACCGAACGAACATAAAGCTCCCCTCCACCCTCGCGCGCGGCCGTCACTTCGGCTGGTCTTCCGTGCTGGGCATATTGAGGAAGCCCCTCATCTGGTCGATGAGCGTCTTGTTCGCGTTGGGGTCATTGAGATCCAGGCGGTATTCGTTGATGATCTTGATCGACATGCCCTTCCATTCCTGCCAGCAGACATTGCAAATCTTCGACTTGATTTCGGCTTCCAGCTTTCCGCCGTAGGCGTAACTGGTAATGCCCTCGCGGGTTTGCAGACAATGCAGACACGTTACCTCGGCCATTCGGTCCTCCCGTCTATAGTAGAGTTTGGTAGAGTTGGGTCTTCTTCAATCCGTTCCGGCTTCGATTCACAGCTTCGCCCACTTGATCGTGCAGCCGAAGGCATGTGTCTCGGGTTGGGAAACGGTGCGTCCCTCGATCAGCGCCCCAAGAGCGTTGCGGAGGTCGTGGGACCTGGCCTCTTTCGGGTTTTGCCAGTTGTCATCGATCCGGCCGGTGTAGCGGAGCCGGCGTTCCCGGTCCAGGACAAAGATCTCGGGTGTATAATGGGCCCCGTAGGCCTCCGCGACGGACTGATCTTCATCCCTCAGATAAGGAAAATTGTAGCCCTTTTTCTTGGCCCGTTGAACCATGTTGGGGAAGTTGTCTTCGGGATAATTCCGGATTTCGTTCGCGTTGATGGCCGCCAGTTGAACACCGCGGTCGGCGTAGTCTTTCTGGATGGCGATCAAGCGATCTTCGTAGGCCTGGACATAGGGGCAGTGGTTGCAGGTAAACAGGATCACCAGGATGGGTTTGTCCGGGAAGCTTTGCAGGGAGCAGGTCTTGCCGTCCACGCCGGGCAGGGAAAAGTCGGGCGCTTTTTCACCGAGCGGAAGTCTCATGTTTTAAAGAGTCGTTTCAGGCCCCCCAGAAATCCTTTCGGCTCCTGCGCGCCTAATAGAAGTTCAAGCTCGCCCTTGTCAAAATAGATTCCCATGCAGCCCGTGCATTGGTCCACCTTGATTCCGGCCAGCGGCGCTTCTTCCATCTCCTTGCCGCATTTGGGGCATTTCATCCAGTGAGGACTGTGCTCCGACTTGGCCTGTTGCTCGGCCCGCTTGGTGTCTAATTCTGTGCGCATCTTATCCATCAGTTCCTTATTCTTCTTGTAAAAATACTCTTCTTCACGATCGTATCCGTGCTCGCTTAATTCCTTGGCCATGGAGTTCTCCTCATCGTCATCCGCGTGTCCGTGAGGACATTATAGTCAAGCGATTGTTGAATTGCAACGGGTGAAAAAAATTGACACCGAAGGGTTAGTTTTGGTACTTTTAACACATGCGAATCAACGGACTTCCGCCAAAACAGGGACTCTACGATCCCCGGTTCGAAAAGGAAGCCTGCGGCATCGGATTTGTTGCCAATGTCAAGGGCGGAAAATCCCATGATATTATTCGAAAAGGACTCCAGGTTCTTGAAAATCTGGCGCACCGCGGAGCGGTGGGCTGCGACCCCTGTACGGGTGACGGTGCCGGGATACTGCTCCAGGTTCCGCATGAATTTCTGAAGCGGTCCTGCGCGGAATCAGGGATCTGTCTTCCGGGAGCCGGGGAGTACGGCGTTGGAATGGTCTTTCTTCCGGCCGAACCCTCCCAGCGCGCCCCGTGTGAAACGTTGATTGAAAAGATCATCCGTGAAGAGGGGCAGCGGCTTCTGGGCTGGCGTGATCTGCCGGTCAAGGAGGCGCATCTGGGCGATCTGGCGCGGCAGAGCCGGCCGTGCATCCGCCAGTTTTTCATCGCCCGGGATATCCTCAACGAGGCCCAGTTCGAGAGAAAGTTGTACGTGATCCGGAAGCGGATCGAGAATGCCGTGCGTCAGTCCGCTCTTGAAGGCCGCGGCACGTTCTACATCCCAAGCCTCTCCGCCAACACGATTGTGTACAAAGGCCTTCTGCTTCCAAACCAGATCCCTCTTTTCTATCCGGACCTGGCCGACGAGAGCGTCGTGAGCGCGCTGGCCGTCGTCCATTCGCGTTTTTCGACCAATACCTTTCCGACCTGGAGCCGGGCGCATCCCTACCGTTACGTCTGCCACAACGGCGAGATCAATACACTCAAGGGCAATCTCAACTGGATGCGCGCCCGCGAGGGCCGGATGTCCTCCGATCTGTTCGGCGATGACCTGAAAAAACTCTACCCGATCATTGATGAAGACCAGAGCGACTCGGCCTGTCTGGACAACGCGCTGGAATTCCTCGTGATGGGCGGGCGGTCGCTGCCCCACGCGATGATGATGATGATCCCGGAGGCCTGGTCCGGCGATCCCAATATGGATATGGAGCGCCGCGGTTTTTATGAATACCATGCCGCAATGCAGGAGCCCTGGGACGGTCCGGCCGCGGTCTGCTTCACCGATGGAAAACGGGTCGGGGCGACGCTGGACCGCAACGGCCTCCGGCCGGCCCGTTATGTCGTGACGAAGGATGATTTCGTGGTGCTGGCGTCCGAGACCGGCGTCCTTCCGATTCCGCCCGAAGAGGTCCGAACGAAGGGCCGATTGCAGCCCGGACGGATGTTCCTGGTCGACACCGTGCAGGGCCGGATCATCGGGGATGAGGAGATCAAGGCCGATATCGCCTCCCGCAAGCCTTACCGCCAGTGGGTCGCCGCGAACCGGATCAACCTGGAAGACCTTCCGGAGCCGCAGAACGTTCCGCAGCCGGACCATGCAACGCTCCGGCAGCGGCAGCAGGCGTTTGGATACACGATCGAGGATTTAAAGATGATCATGATGCCGATGGCGAGCGCGGGCGAGGAGCCGGTCGGCTCCATGGGCACCGACACGCCGTTGGCCGTGCTCTCGGACCGGCCGCAGCTATTGTTTAAATATTTCAAGCAGCTCTTCGCGCAGGTGACGAACCCGCCGATCGATCCGATCCGCGAGCAGCTCGTGATGTCGCTCGTGACGAGCATCGGCCCCAAGGCGAACCTGCTGGGGGAGACGCCGGAATCCTGCCGCCGGATCAAGGTGAACCAGCCGATCCTGACGAACGCGGATCTTGAAAAAATCCGGACGATCTCGGACGGCCATTTCAAGGCTCAGACCTTGAGCATGCTGTTCCCGGTGGCCGAGGGGCCCCAGGGAATGGCCGTGGCCGTCGAGCGGCTCTGCCGGCAGACGTCCGAGGCGATCCGGGCCGGCTACAAGTTCGTCATCTTGAGCGACCGCGGGATCCATGCCGAATGGGCGCCGGTTCCAAGCCTGCTCGCGATTTCAGCCGTCCATCACCATCTCATCCGTGAATGCTCCCGAACGGAGGTCGGTCTGATCATCGAGACGGGCGAGGCGCGGGAGGTCCATCATTTCGCCTGCCTGATCGGCTACGGCGCCGGCAGCATTAATCCCTATCTGGCTTTTGAGACCTTGACCGACACGGTCCGCGACGGCTACCTGCCCGAGACGATCGACGCCGCGACGGCCGAATCCAAATTCATCAAGGCGATCAACAAGGGACTTTTAAAAATCTTTTCCAAGATGGGAATCTCGACCATCCAGAGCTACTGCGGCGCCCAGATCTTTGAAGCGATCGGCTTGAGCTCCGATCTCGTCGAGCGGTACTTCACGGGGACGGCCTCCCGAATCGAGGGGGTCGGGATCGAGACGCTGGCCGAGGAGGTGCTGCGCCGCCATGCGGTGGCCTACCAGCCGAACGTTCCGATCCGCCAGCTGGAATACGGCGGCGAGTATCATTATCGAATCCAGGGCGAGCATCACAACTGGAATCCCGAGACGATCTCAAAGCTCCAGTGGGCCGCCGGCAACAACAGCTATGCGACCTTCAAGGAATTCAGCCGTCTCGTGAACGACGAGTCGAAACGGCGTTCGAACCTTCGCGGCCTGTTCGAATTGCGGACCGGCACGCCCGTTCCATTGGAAGACGTGGAGCCGGCCCAGAAGATCGTGAAGCGGTTTACGACCGGCGCGATGTCGTTCGGCGCCCTGGGCAAGGAAGCCCACGAGACCCTCGCCGTCGCGATGAACCGGATGGGCGGCAAGAGCAACACGGGGGAAGGGGGCGAAGACCCCGAGCGTTTTATCCCGCTCCCGAACGGCGATTCGAAGAACAGCGCGATCAAACAGGTGGCCTCGGCGCGATTCGGGGTCACGACGCATTATCTCGTGAACGCGAAGGAGCTGCAGATCAAGATGGCCCAGGGGGCCAAGCCGGGCGAGGGCGGGCAGCTTCCCGGCCACAAGGTGGACGAAACGATCGCGCGGCTCCGATTTGCCACACCGGGTGTCCCCTTGATCTCGCCCCCGCCCCATCATGATATCTATTCCATCGAAGACCTGGCCCAGTTGATTTACGATCTAAAGAACGTGAATCCCCGTGCGGCCATCTCGGTGAAATTAGTGGCCGAAGTCGGCGTGGGGACGATTGCGGCCGGCGTGGTGAAGGCCCATGCCGATAAGATCCTGATCAGCGGGGATTCCGGCGGCACCGGCGCCTCATCGTGGAGTTCGATCAAGTACGCCGGAATTCCGTGGGAGCTGGGGCTGGCCGAGACGCAGCAGACGCTGGTGATGAACAATTTGCGCGGCCGTGTCCGGATCGAAACGGACGGACAGCTTAAAACCGGACGGGATGTCGTGATCGCCGCGTTGCTCGGGGCCGAGGAGTTCGGATTTTCAACCGCGCCTCTGATTGTCGAGGGCTGCATCATGATGCGCAAATGCCACCTCAACACCTGTCCGGTGGGGATCGCCACGCATGATCCCGTCCTCCGGAAAAAGTTTTCCGGCCGGCCGGAGCATGTCGTTAATTACTTTTTCTTCGTCGCGGAAGAGGTGCGCGAGCTCATGGCCCAGTTGGGCTTCCGTACCTTCGAGGAGATGATCGGCCGCTCGGACAAGCTCAAGCCCCCGAAGGCGATTGATCACTGGAAGGCCCGGGGAATAGATTTGAGCCGGATCCTGTTCCGGCCGGAGGTCCCCCCGGATACGGCCACGCATTGGGTCCAGTCGCAGGACCACGGGCTTGCCGATGCCCTGGATCATCAACTGATCAAGCTGGCCGGGCCGGCGTTTGAATCGAAGCAGCCGGTCGAACTGGAACTGCCGATCCGCAATGTCCACCGCACCGTGGGGGCGATGCTCTCCGGAGAGATCACCCGGCGCTGCGGCCCGGAAGGCCTTCCCGAGGATACCGTCCATTTCCGGTTTACCGGATCGGCCGGACAGAGCTTCGGGGCCTGGTGCGTGAACGGGCTGTCGCTGACGCTGCAGGGCGAGTCGAACGATTATCTCGGAAAAGGGATGGCCGGCGGTCGGATCGTGGTCGTCCCGTTCAAAGGTTCGACCTTCATTCCGGAAGAGACGATCCTCATCGGCAACGTGGCCCTGTACGGGGCGACCGGCGGCGAGGCCTATATCTACGGCATGGCCGGCGAGCGGTTTGCGGTTCGAAACAGCGGCGCGAAGACCGTCGTCGAGGGCGTGGGCGATCACGGCTGCGAATACATGACGGGCGGCGTGGTGGTCGTGCTGGGCCGGACGGGGCGAAACTTTGCGGCCGGGATGAGCGGCGGCGTTGCGTTCGTGCTGAACGAAGACGGCGGCTTCGAGCGGCGATGCAACCTGAGCATGGTCGAGTTGGAGCCGGTCCGGGACAAGGCGGATCAGGCCGTTCTGAAGGGTATGATCGAGCGGCACGCGCGATATACCGGGAGCGCCAAGGCCCAAAAACTACTGGAACAGTGGGATCAAGTGTTGCTGAAATTTCTTCGCGTCATGCCGGTGGAATATAAAAAGGTGCTGGAGCTTCGGAAACTCCCGAAGACCGCGACGAAGGAGGCGGCCGTTCATGGGTGATCCGAAAGGATTCCTGAAACTCAAGCGGGAAGGGCCCAAACGGCGTCCGGTCGAGGAGCGGGTCCATGATTGGCGGGAGTTCTACGAGCCGATCCCGGAGGAGACGCTCAAGGCCCAGGGCGCCCGCTGCATGGACTGCGGAGTCCCGTTCTGCCAGGGCAACAACGGCTGTCCGGTCCTGAATATGATTCCGGACTGGAACGATCTGGTTTTTCAGGGACGGTGGAAAGACGCGCTCAAGATGCTTCATTCCACCAATAACTTTCCGGAGTTTACGGGCCGGCTCTGTCCCGCGCCTTGCGAGTCGGCCTGCGTTTTGGGAATCATCGAGGATCCGGTCGCGATCCGGATCGTTGAATGGAACATTATTGACCGGGGGTTTGACGAAGGCTGGGTGACGCCGGTGCTTTCGGAAAAGCCGACCGGGACCCGCGCGGCCGTGGTCGGGTCCGGCCCGGCCGGTCTGGCGGCCGCGCAGCAGCTCGCCCGCGCGGGACATTCCGTGACGGTCTTCGAGCAGTCCGACCGCATCGGGGGCCTTCTGCGATACGGCATCCCGGACTTTAAAATGGAAAAGTGGGTTCTGGACCGCCGGTTGGACCAGATGCGCGCCGAGGGGGTCGAATTTAAGACGGGGGTTTCGGTCGGCCGCGATCTTCCGGCACAGGACCTGTTGGGCCGGTTTGACGCCGTCTGCCTGGCCGGCGGAGCGATGACGGCCCGCGAGCTTCCGGTGCCCGGCCGGGAGCTTTCCGGCATCCATCCCGCCATGGATTACCTCACGCAGCAGAACAAGATCAATGCCGGGGATTCGATTGATCCCGCGGCGAGGATCACGGCCCAGGACAAGCGGGTCGTGATCCTCGGCGGCGGAGACACCGGGTCCGACTGCCTGGGAACGGCCCACCGTCAGGGCGCGAAAGAGGTCTATCAATTTGAATTGCTTCCCTCCCCCCCGCCGACCCGGGCGCCGTCGACACCCTGGCCGCTCTGGCCGATGATGCTGCGGAGCTCTCACGCGCATGAGGAGGGCTGCAAGCGGGAATGGAGTGTTTCCACCCGGCGTTTTTCCGGGAAAGACGGGCGGGTCAGCCGTCTCCATGCGATCCGGGTCGAGATGAAAACGGATGCCGCCGGACGAACCCGGTTTGTCGAGACCCCGGGCACCGAGTTTGAACTGGAGACGGATCTGATCCTTCTGGCCATGGGATTCACCGGTCCGGTGAAAGAAGGACTGCTCATGGACCTCGGCGTGAAACTGGATGCGCGAGGCAATGCGGCGGTGGATGAAAATCAGATGACGAGCATCGAGGGCGTTTTTGCCGCCGGGGATATGAAGCGGGGCGCGTCCCTGATCGTCTGGGCCATTCGGGAAGGGCGCGACGCCGCCCGCGGGATGGACCAATACCTTCGAACCCGCAAATTGAAAGAGAGGATTGCGTAAGTTTCGATGCGAAAGATCGGTACAGGTCAAGAGGCATTGAGCGACGACCAGCTCCAGGCGCTGGTGAACCGGGACGGCCTTCCCCGGCATGTCGCGATTATTATGGACGGCAACGGCCGGTGGGCCGAGATGCGCGGACTTCCCCGCATCGTAGGCCATCGCGAGGGCATTCATTCGGTTCGGGACGCCGTGAAAGTCTGCCGGGAACTCGGGATCTACGCCCTGACGATTTACGCCTTCTCGATTGAGAATTGGCAGCGGCCGCAGGATGAAGTCAAAGAGCTCATGACGCTTCTGGAGGGATATCTTCAAAAGGAGATGTCCGCTCTCATGGAGCATCGGATCCGTTTCAAGACGATCGGACGGATCCACCGGCTGCCGGAATCCGTCGTGCATTGGGTCCGGCAGGCCGAGTCGGCCACGTCGGCCAACGACAAGATGGTCCTGACGCTTGCGCTGAGTTACGGCGGCCGCGCCGAGATCGTGGATGCCATGTTGAAGCTGTATGACGATCTTCAGAAAGGGCTGTTCCCGAAGGAATCGGTGGATGAAGCCCTGGTCGGTCAATATTTGAACACGGCCGACCTGCCGGATCCGGATCTCATGATCCGGACCAGCGGAGAGACCCGCTTGAGCAATTTCCTTCTCTGGCAGATGGCCTACACCGAACTTTATTTTACGCCGACCTTATGGCCGGATTTCCGTCGTCGGGATTTTCTGCAGGCCTTGATTGATTATCAGCAGCGGGAACGGCGTTTCGGTCGGGTGAAAAATCGTATTCGTCCGCGCCGCGTGGTGAGGCAGGGTTAATGCACCTGAAGCGCGTGATCTCGGCCGTTATCATCCTTCCACTCTTTTACCTTCTGGTTCAATACCTTCCCCCGATGATTTTCTTTATCGTCGTGCTATTCGGGATCCTGCTCGGCCAGTTGGAGTTCTACCGCTTCTCTTATCCGACCGGGAAAAGAGGACTCATCCTGTTGGGTCTGCTTTGCAGTGGTTTAATCGCGGTCCATTTTTACGAGCCGGGATTGTTCCTGGATCGCGAGGTGTTGACCGTATTGGTGGGCGCCGTTTTATTGTATCAGCTGGCGATGCAGAAGGATCTGACGGCTACGCTGACCGATGCGGCTGTCAGCGTGCTGGGCGTATTTTATGTGGGTTGGCTTCTGGGGCATCTGATCCTGCTCCGGAATCTCGATCAGGGCGATTCTCTGATCTTCTTCCTGTTTTTGGTCACATGGGTCGGCGATACGGGCGCGTATTACATCGGAAAAGGGTTCGGGCGCCGTCGGATGGCTCCTCAGATCAGCCCCCATAAGACGGTGGAGGGGGCGATCGGAGGGTGGTTGGCCGGCATTCTGGTCGCCGTCCTGGCCCAGCAGTGGTTTCTTCCCCTTATTTCGGTGCCGGACAGTCTGATCTTAGGAGGGCTTCTGGGCGTGGTGGGGCAGCTGGGAGACCTGACCGAATCGATGTTTAAACGCGGCGCCGGGGTCAAGGACTCCGGACATTTTCTCCCGGGTCACGGCGGGGTCCTGGACAAGTTAGACAGCCTGATCTTTACGGCGCCGATGTTTTATTATTATCTGCTCTGGGTGAAACAGCTCGGCCGGATGGTGGTCATATAAATCGGGAGGGGACGGATTTGAAATCCGTCCCCCGCATGAAATGAAAAAAATTGTTCTCTTGGGTTCAACCGGTTCCATCGGCGCCAACACCCTCCATCTGGCGGCCGATTTCCCGGACCGTTTTGAGGTGGTCGGTTTGACAGCCGGGAGCAACGATGATAGACTCCTGGCGCAGATTCGGCGTTTTCGTCCTCGCATGGCGGCCTTGTCGGATGAGGCGGCGGCCGGCCGCTTGCGTCGGCGGTGCCGGAGCCGGCGGGATCTGCGTGATCTGAAAATCGAAATCCTGTCCGGTATGGACGGCCTGGTCCGGGTCGCCACGCTGGACGAGGCCGACATCGTTGTTTCGGCCATCGCGGGATCGGTCGGGCTCGTCCCGACGCTGGAGGCCATCCGGGCAAAAAAAACGATCGCGCTGGCCAACAAGGAGCCGCTGGTGATGGCCGGGTCGATCGTTCAGCAGGAGGCCCGAAGGCAGGGGGTGGCCATCCTGCCGGTGGACAGCGAGCACAGCGCGATTTTTCAATCCATGGCCGGCCAGCGCCGAAGCGACGTGCGACGACTGATCCTGACGGCCTCAGGGGGCCCGCTTATTGACCTTCCGCTTGCGAAGTGGCGGACGATCAAGCCGGCCCAGGCGCTCAAGCATCCCACCTGGCGCATGGGGACAAAAATCACGATCGATTCGGCAACGCTGATGAACAAGGGCCTGGAGGTGATCGAGGCCCACTGGCTTTTTGATATTCCGCCGGACCGGATTGATGTCGTCATTCACCGACAAAGCATCGTCCATTCGATGGTCGAGTATCGGGACGGTTCGGTGATCGCCCAGATGGGCATCCCGGACATGCGCGGGCCGCTGGCCTATGCGCTGAATTATCCGGAACGGCTGCCGCTCGGCCTTCCTTCGCTGGATCTGACGAAGGTCAAGTCCCTGACGTTCGAGCCGCCGGACCTCAAAAAGTTTCCCTGCCTCGGATACGCCTACGAGGCGCTCAAAACCGGCGGAACGATGCCGGCCGTCTTGAATGCGGCGAATGAAGTGGCGGTTGCGGCTTTTCTGTCCGGCCGAATCGGTCTTCTTGAAATCGCCCGGCTGATTCGCAAGACGATGGACGGTCATGTCCCTCAAGCCGCGAAAAGCCTGGAGGACGTTTTGGAGGCCGATCGGTGGGGGCGTGAGAGGGCGTTGAAAACGATCCAATAACAAGGAGTAACCAATCAAGCGATGGAATCCATCAATGGTTTTATATTCAGTCTGTTTTCTTTTCTGATTGTCCTCAGCGTCTTGATCTTCTTTCATGAACTGGGGCATTTCCTGGCGGCCCGTCGTCTGGGCGTCAAGGTGCTCAAGTTCTCGCTGGGCTTTGGTCCCCGAGTGATCGGCCGGACCGTGGGCGATACCGAATATCTGATCTCGGCGCTTCCGCTGGGCGGATATGTGAAGTTGTTCGGTGAGGAGCCGGCCGAGGGCGAGGCGGCGCAGGCGCTTTCGCCCGAAGATCGGGCCCGCTCCTTCTCCCACGCGTCCGTCTGGAAGCGGATCGTGATCGTGGCGGCCGGCCCGGTCTTCAACATGCTGCTGGCCTATTTGATCTTTACCGGTGCGCTGTCCATCGGCGTCCCGATGTACGTGCCGGATTTCGACAGCCTGATGCCGGTGGTCGAGACCGTGGGGGAAGACTCTCCGGCGAAAGCGGCCGGGATCAAACCGGGAGACCGGATTGTCTCGATCGGCGATCAAAAGATCTCGACCTGGGTTCAGATGACCGACATCGTCCGTCGGAATGCCGGGAAGGCACTGACGGTCGTGGTGGAACGGGATCATCAGACCGTTCCGCTGACCCTGACGCCGGCATTGAAGACGGTCGAGGGCGAGGATGGAAAGACGATCGAGGTCGGCCAGATCGGAATCGGAAAAAGCCCGCGCGGGGTTAAGATCGAGGCGGCGAATCCCTTCGAGGCGATCTATAAAGGGGGACAGGCCACCTATCAGTGGACCTACCTCACGGTGGAGGGACTGGTTCGTCTTGTCCAGGGGAAACTTTCCATGGATAATATCGGCGGGCCGATCCTGATCGGACAAATGTCGGGCCAGGCCGCCTCACAGGGGTTCGGCGGTCTGGCTTTTCTCATCGCGATCTTGAGCATCACGCTGGGGGTGATGAACATCCTTCCGATCCCGGTGTTGGATGGCGGCCATCTCCTCTTTTTTGCGATCGAGGCCGTCATCGGCAGGCCGTTGAGTATTCGAAAACGGGAAATCGCACAGCAGGTCGGTCTGGCGTTGCTGCTTCTTCTCATGGTACTGGCCTTCTACAACGACATCATTCGCCTGTTCGTTAAACAGGGTTGATATGGAACGGCGGGAACGCGCGCGGTGAAAATCGAGCGACGGAAAACGAGGCAGATCAAGGTCGGCGGGGTTGCGATCGGCGGCGACGCCCCGATCTCGGTCCAGTCCATGACGACGACCGATACGCGGGATATCAAGGCCACCGTGGATCAGATCAAGCGGTTGGAAGAAGCCGGCTGCGAAATCGTCCGCGTGGCGGTGGTGGATGACGAGGCCGCCGACGCCCTCAAGGCGATCAAGGCCCGGATCGCCATCCCCCTCATCGCCGACATTCATTACAATTACCGTCTTGCGCTCCGCGCGGTCCATGATGTCGACTGCATCCGGATCAATCCCGGAAATATCGGCGGGCGGGATCGCGTCGCGCAGGTTGTTTCGGCCTGCAAGGACCGGGGGATTCCGATCCGGATCGGCGTGAATGCCGGCTCGTTGGAGGAGGACCTTCTCAAAAAATACGGTTATCCCACGCCGGAGGCGATGGTCGAATCGGCACTGCGTGCGATCGGGATGTTGGAGGAGATGGGCTTCTACGAGATAAAGCTGTCCCTCAAGGCGTCTCATGTGGGGCTCTGCATCGAGGCCTACCGGTTGATCTCGAAGAAGGTGGACTACCCGCTTCATCTTGGAATCACCGAGGCCGGGACGGCTTTCGCGGGGAGCATCAAATCAGCCGTCGGCATGGGGCTTCTGCTGGGTGCGGGGATCGGTGACACGATCCGCATCTCGCTGGCGGCCGATCCGGTCGAGGAAGTGAAGGCCGGTTTTGAAATCCTCAAATCGCTCGAGCTGCGACACCGCGGCATCAACTTCATCGCCTGTCCCACCTGCGGGCGGCTGGAATTCGATATGTTCAAGCTGGTGGAGGAGCTTGAGCGGCGGCTGTCCCATATCAAGGCGCCGCTCAATGTCTCGATCCTCGGCTGCGCCGTCAACGGAATCGGCGAGGGGATGGAGGCCGACATCGGGATCGCGGGCGGCAAAGAGGGCGGGCTGCTGTTCAAGCGCGGCAAGATCGTCGGCAAGGTGGCCGAGTCCGAGATGGCGGATGTCCTGGTGGCTGAGGTCGAGGCGATGGCGAAGGAATGGGAGAAGGGGTGAGATATTCAAAATTATTAATACCCACATTGCGCGAGGAGCCGGGCGAGGCCGAGGTCGTCAGCCACCGGCTGATGATCCGCGCCGGGATGATCCGCAAGGTCGCGGCCGGCATCTACACCTACCTTCCTCTGGGCCTCCGCGTGATCCGCAAGGTCGAGAATATCGTCCGCGAAGAGATGAACCGCGCCGGCGCGCAGGAACTGCTGATGCCGATGGTCCAGCCGTCCGAGCTGTGGAATGAGACCGGCCGGTGGGGCGAGTATGGAAAAGAGCTGCTGCGGTTCAAGGACCGCGGCGAGCGGGAGTTCTGCCTCGGCCCCACGCACGAGGAGGTCGTCACGGACCTCGTCCGCGCCGAGGTTAAATCGTACCGTCAACTGCCCCAGATCCTCTATCAAATTCAGACCAAGTTTCGGGATGAGATCCGACCCCGTTTCGGCTTGATGCGGGGGCGGGAATTCCTGATGAAGGACGCTTACAGCTTTGACCGCGACGAGGAAGGCGCCAAGACCAGCTACGACACGATGTGCCGGGCCTACCACCGGATTTTTGAGCGGTGCGGACTGACCTTCAAACCGGTCGAGGCCGAGAGCGGCGTGATCGGCGGGATTTTTTCCCAGGAATTCATGGTGCTGGCAGAGACGGGCGAGGACAGCCTCGTGGCCTGCCATGCCTGCGACTATGCGGCCAATGTGGAAAAGGCCAATGGGGATTCCTGCCCGCGCGGCCACGGTCCGCTCTCGACCCATCGCGGGATCGAGGTGGGCCATATCTTCATGCTGGGCACGAAGTACAGCCGGGCGATGAAGGCCGTCTTTCTGGATAACAACGGCAAGGAGGCCCACCCCGTTATGGGATGCTACGGAATCGGGATCAGCCGGACGGCCGCGGCCGCGATCGAGCAGAACCACGACGCCAAGGGGATCCTCTGGCCCCTGCCGCTGGCCCCGTATCA
>CAKKOZ010000034.1:14237-28044 GCA_919901335.1 Nitrospiria bacterium
TGGCCCTGCCTCCGCCCCCTCAAGCCGAGTCCTAAGAAACCCTTACGTCCTCTTTCTTCCCAGCGTTCGTTTCAGCTCGCCGGGTTTGAAGATGCCCTGCTCAGTGATGATTCCGGTGATGTACTTGGCCGGCGTGACGTCGAAGGCCGGGTTGGCGACGTCCACGTGGGTGGGCGCGATCCGGACTTTACCAAAAACGTTTGTCACCTCTTCCGGATTTCGCTCCTCGATCGGGATCGCATCTCCGGATGCAATCGAGAAGTCAATGGTCGAGGTCGGCGCCGCGACGTAAAAGGGGATCTTGTGAGCCTTGGCCAGAACCGCTACCGAGTAGGTGCCGATCTTGTTGGCGGTGTCGCCGTTGGCCGCGATCCGGTCGGCGCCGACGAGGCAGAGCCGGATCATTCCCTTTTTCATGAAAGCCCCGGCCATGTTGTCCGTGATCAGTGTGGCCGGAATCTTGTTCTGCTGTAGCTCCCACATCGTGAGCCGCGCACCTTGGAGAACCGGCCTTGTTTCGTCGACCAGGACCTTGATCCGCTTCCCGCTTTCCCAGGCCGTGAAGATGACGCCCAGCGCCGTCCCGTGCCCCCCGGTGGCCAGCGCGCCGGTGTTGCAGTGGGTGAGGATCGTATCTCCCTCGCGGATCAGCTTGGCTCCGTGCCCGCCCATCGCGACGTTCCGTTGAATGTCCTGATCATGAATCGCCCGGGCTTCCTTGATCAGCCGTTCTTTGATCTCCTCGACCGGCCGGTCCTTGTGAAGCTGGACGAGGGTGTCCATCCGGTTCAAGGCCCAGAACAGGTTGACGGCCGTCGGCCGCGTCGCGGCGAGCGTGTCGTGGATCGGTTTGATCTGGCGGACAAAGTCATCATACGTGGCGGCCTGAATCGCCCGGGCCCCGAGCGCAAAGCCCATGGCGGCCGCGATTCCGATCGCCGGCGCGCCCCGCACCCAGAGCTCTTTGATGCCTTTTGCGACGGTCTGATGATCGGGGCAGTCCACCCAGACCACCTCGTGCGGCAGGCGGGTCTGGTCCAGCATCCGGACCACGGGACCTTCTGCAGTGATATGCCATTGAATCGATGAAAACATAAGCGCATTGTAGTAAAAACGGGCGCCTCGGTCAAGCCGTTCGTGATCGAAAACAACCGAAGCGGCTCGTTGACATTTATTATTCGACCTGATAGTCTCACGCCTTGCCCATGGTCATTGCGATTCCGAAGGAAATCATGGAATGGAGTGGAATTAATTTTCACTGAACGTCGGGGCGTAGCGCAGCCTGGTAGCGCGCCAGCTTCGGGAGCTGGATGTCCGCGGTTCAAATCCGCGCGCCCCGACCAAAATTTGCTTGGCAAATTTGGAGCAGTGGAGAAATGGATCAATAGAGCAATGGAGAGAGACCAGCCGGCTCCACTGCGGTCTAATGCTCCATTGATCCACTGTTCGTTTTTATTTCTTATGTCTGTCTGTGCCGAGATTCTTGTCAGCGGTCGAGTGCAGGGCGTCTATTACCGGGCGTTTACGCAAGCGGCCGCGCAGCGATTGGGGCTTTCCGGCTTCTGTCGCAATCTTCCCGATGGCCGTGTCGAGGTGATCGCGGAGGGCAACCGGGAGGTCATCGAGACACTGGTCGGCCAACTTCGCCTCGGGCCGCCGCGCGCAAAGGTCGGGGATATCCAGGTCCAATGGAAGCCGGCCGAGCATCGGCTCAAGGATTTTTCAATCCGGTATGAATAAATCCCAAGCGAGCAGGGCGAGCGAGCAATCGAAGAGGTTTTTGAGATGAGAAACCACGCGGATGATAAGGAAAAGCCCGCTCCGTTAGCCGACGAAGCCGAATCGCCCGAAGCCGGCTTGGGTGTTCATCCCGTTGAAGAGGAGCCGGAAGAGAAGGTCGAGGCCGAACCGGCCGAGGCGATGGATGCCGTTAAGAGTTATCTGAAAGAGATCCGTAAATCGGTGCTGTTGACCTTTGCACAGGAACAGGACCTCGGAAAACGGATACAGGAACAGGGGGATGCAGACGCCCGCTGCCAGATGATCGAGTCCAATCTTCGGCTGGTGGTCAGCATGGCCAAGCGCTACATCAACCGCGGGCTGCCGTTCTCGGACATTATTGAAGAAGGAAACATCGGATTGATCCGCGCCGTTGAAAAGTTCGATTACAAGCGCGGTTTTAAATTCAGCACCTACGCGACCTGGTGGATCCGGCAGGCGATTGAACGGGCGATCATCAATCAGAGCAAGATGATCCGTCTTCCGGTGCATGTGGTCGAGAAACTGAACCACTACATGGCCGTTTCCGAGCAGTTGATGCAGGAGAAGAGTCAGGTGCCCACCGCCAAGGAGGTGTCCCGCCGGATGGATATCAAGGAAGAGGACGTCGTGGATTTCCAGCAACTGATTCGAAAGACCTATTCCTTGGACAGCCCCATCGGGGGACGGCCCGATACCTCCTTGAAGGACGTCATTGAAGACACCTCCCAAATGCCTCCCTCCATGATGGCGATCGGCATCCGCAACCGGGAGGAGATCGAAAAATGGCTCGAGACGCTCAAAGAGAACGAGCGTAAAGTGATCGTTCTGCGGTTCGGCCTCGCCGGCGAGACGTCGCACACGCTGGAAGAGATCGGCACTGTCTTCGGCCTGACGCGGGAACGGGTCCGGCAGATTGAATATGCCGCCATCACAAAACTTCGCGCGATTATTGTTCAGAAAACGATCAAACGTGAGGAGATCCTGTAATGGGCGCCGCACGCACGCCGCGCGAGAGAAGGCTGAACGAATTAAAATCGGCCATTCGTGAAATCCCGGACTTTCCCAAGAAAGGCATTCTCTTCTACGATATCACGACCCTTCTCAAAGATCCGAAGGCCTTCTCGGCGATTTTGGAGGAGCTGGCCTCTCCGTACAAGGACGCCGGCATCCAGAAAGTGGCCGCCGTCGAGGCCCGCGGGTTTATCTTCGGCGCGCCGCTGGCGCATCAACTCGGGGCGGGATTCGTGCCGATTCGCAAACCCGGTAAACTACCGGCGGACGTGTACGAATCCACCTATTCGCTGGAGTACGGCAACAGCACGATCGCCGTTCATCAGGATGCCATCACAAAGGGTGAACGCGTTCTTCTGGTGGACGATCTCCTGGCGACCGGCGGCACGATGGAGGCGGCGGTGGATCTGGTCAAGCGGCTCGGCGGGAAGATTTTCGGCCTGGCTTTTCTGGTGGAGCTGACCGATCTGAAGGGCCGTGATAAATTGAAGGAGTACGACATCCGGTCCCTGATCCAGTATTAGCAGGCCGCACCTTGTCGGGATAATCATTGCACGAACGGAGGTTTTATGAAGGAGCGGATTCGTGAGATTCTGAGCTGGTATGACAGCGAAAACCCGGGCGTCCGGGCCCACCTGGCGCGCATCCTGAATCACGGCAGCCTGGGCGGTACGGGAAAACTGGTGATCCTTCCGGTGGACCAGGGTTTTGAACACGGCCCGGCCCGGAGCTTTGCGGCCAACCCGCCGGCCTACCACCCATCCTATCACTTTGAGCTGGCGATCGAGGCCGGCTGCAACGCCTATGCGGCGCCTCTCGGTTTCATCGAGGCCGGCGCGGCGCGATTCGCCGGAGAGCTGCCCTTGATCCTGAAGGTGAACAATCATGACAGTTTGTATGACGAGAAGGACCCTCTGCCGTCGCAGACCGCGTCCGTCCGCGACGCCCTTCGGTTGGGATGCAGCGCGGTCGGGTTTACGATCTATCCCGGCTCCTCCCGTTGTCAGGCGATGTACGAGCAGCTCCGGGTGATCGCCGAGGATGCCAAAGCGCATGGACTGGCCGTCGTGGTTTGGTCCTACCCTCGGGGATCAAGCCTGTCAAAGGAAGGCGAGACCGCAATAGACGTGGTGGCCTATGCGGCACAGATCGCGGCGCAGATGGGGGCGAACATCATCAAGGTCAAGCTGCCGACCGATCACATCGAGCAGGCGGCGGCGAAAAAAGTCTATGAAGCCCAGGCCATCCCGATCAAGACGCTGGCCGACCGCGTCCGCCATGTCGTCCAGAGCGCCTTTGAAGGCCGGCGCATCGTGATCTTCTCGGGAGGCGCGAAAGAGGACGACGAGCGGGTCTTCAACGAAGCCCGCGCGATCCGCGACGGCGGCGGCTTCGGTTCGATCATCGGCCGCAACTCGTTCCAGCGCCCCAAACCGGCCGCGCTCAAATTCCTCCAGACGGTCATGAAAATTTACAAGGGGGAGGTTCAGTAAACCCGCTGCAGCTCGGCCCCCGTAGCTCAGGTGGATAGAGCAGCGGTTTCCTAAACCGTTGGCCGGGTGTTCAAATCACCCCGGGGGCACGTTTTGTATACGCATTGAACTCATCGGGGGTGATTTGTTCCCGCAAGGAAGGCGCTGGCGCGCAGTATTTTGATTCTGCGCCTTTGGCGCAGGGCGTGTTCAAATCACCCCGGGGGCATGAATTTTTTGCGCAGCAAAAAATTCGGAGCATTGGAGCATTCGACAATGGAACATTGGAGAAAGCTCATAATGCGGTCTAATGTTCCATTGTTCTATTGTTCAAAAACAATTGGGCTGCCTGAACCTTTGCGAAGCAAAAATCAAGCGGCGATTCAGAGGGGTTGGACATGTCATTGATGGATGGCTGGCGCGAGGAAATGCAAGCGGCCTTCCTATACGAGGTGCTTGTTGAGACGGAGCGGGACGAGGCCAAGCGCAGGCTTTTTTCCTCCATGCGTGAAGCGACTCTGTCCCAGGCCCGGATCATGCTGGACCAGATCAAGCATGACGGCGGCACGCCGCCGCCGGCTTATTCTCCGTCCCTCCGCGCTCGCGTGGTTGCCGGGTTGATTCGCCGCCTCCATCCCCGCCGCATTTTGCCGGTGCTGGCCGCAATGAAGGTGCGCGGGATTTCGATCTATCAGGCCGGAACGATGCCGGGGGGACATCCGATGCCGAGCACCGTTGAGGAGGTCGGCGGCCGGCACAGGGATGTCGGAAGCGGGGGTAATCTTCGCGCCGCGGTCTTCGGCATTAATGACGGGCTGGTTTCCAATACGAGCCTGATCATGGGCGTGGCGGGCGCCTCCGGGGACGGCCGAATGGTCCTGCTGTCGGGAATCGCCGGGCTTCTGGCCGGTGCGTTCTCCATGGCGGCCGGCGAGTATGTCTCCATGCGATCGCAGCGGGATTTATATGAGTACCAGATCGGTCTGGAGCGGGAAGAACTTGCGCTTTACCCGGAAGAGGAGCGGGAGGAATTGGCGCTGATCTACAATGCCCGCGGTCTGCCGCTGGAGCAGGCGCGCCAGGTGGCGGCCGAAATGCTGCGGAATCCTGAGCACGCCCTCGATACGCTCTCCCGGGAAGAACTGGGTTTAAACCCGGAGAATCTGGGATCGTCCTGGGGGGCGGCCGCCTCGTCGTTTGCGGCCTTCAGCCTTGGGGCCGTGGTCCCGCTGGCTCCCTTGCTGCTGATCGAGCCGGCCCGTTCGGCTCTTTTTGCCGCCGGTGTCGTTTCTGTCGCGGGGCTTTTTGTGGTGGGTGCGTCCTTGAGCCTGTTCAGCGGGAAAAACGCCGTGTGGGGCGGATTTCGCATGTCGCTGATCGGGGGCGCGGCGGGGCTGGCGACGTACCTGATCGGAACGCTTCTTGGCGTGAGCTTGATGTAGTGTTATCTCAAAGGAGGCCAATGTTTATCCGGGATGCTTATGCAAAGAATCGCGTGACACGACTTGTGTTGCTCATAACGGGTCTTCTGGCGGTCGGCTGCGGCGCCGTGAAGATGTACCCGGGTCCGGAACTGACGCGGGACAAAATCGCTGTTCTTGAAATCCGGAACGTGACCGTCTATGCCCTCGACGGGATACCGCCGAGCCTGGGCAACAAAAAGACATTGCAGATCCTTCCGGGCGAACATGTCATGAGGATGTCGCATAATATAGGGGGCTACGGGGAACAGCCGGTTGACTACACCTTTACCGCGGAGCCGGGACATGCCTATATCTTAGACGCGGATTACGAGATTCAGAAAACGCTGTCGTGGCGTCCGTGGGTCCGGGATACGGCGACGGGTCTGATCATCGGAAGCTGGAAGCCGTAGGTCTTCGGACTCAGCCTGCGATACCATTTGAGAGGAAGATGGTAAGTTTCTCAAGGCGGAATTGTTTTTTGATCGACCCGGCGAGTTGTTGTATACTGGGGCCATGACCCGACCTCTTTCCCTCTATCTTCATTTCCCATACTGCTGGAGCAAATGCCACTACTGCGCCTTCAACTCCATCCGGTATGACAAGCCTCAGAGTCTCCGCTTCCTTTCGGCTTTAGAGACGGAGATTGCCCGGTACGGCCGCCGGCTTTCCAGCCAGGGCCGCCGCCTCTCGACGATCTTTATGGGAGGAGGGACGCCGTCCATTTTTTCGGCCGACCGGATTCTGGATGTCCTCAACCACTGCCGTGATTATTTTGATTTCTCGGAGGACGTGGAGATCACGATGGAGGCCAATCCGGGAACGGTGGATCTGGAAAAACTGACGGCCCTGAGGCGCGGAGGGATCAACCGATTGAGCATGGGCGTGCAGTCCTTTCGGAACGACGAGCTGGCCGCGCTCGGGCGCGCGCATAACGCGCGAGTCGCGCGGGAGGCCTATCGGATGGCGCGGGAGGCCGGATTTGAAAATATCAATCTCGATTTTATTTATGCCCTGCCGGACCAGCGTTTTGAGGAATGGGCCGGCACGTTGGACGAGGCGATCGGCCTCGGGCCGGAACATCTGTCGGCCTATGCCCTGACGATCGAGGAAGGAACGCGTTTCGGCGCGGATTATGAAAACGGTCTTCTGGTGTTGCCGGAGGAGGATCGGCAGCTCCGGTTCGATGAGCTGACCCAGGCCAAGCTTTCCGACGCGGGATATGTGCGGTACGAGGTGTCGAACTACGCGCGGCCCGGCTATGCCTGCCGCCACAATCTGTGTTACTGGAGTCAGCAGGACTACCTCGGTCTCGGGCCCGGCGCCCATTCGTATTTGGGCGACCGGCGATTCTCGAAGCTTGAAGATATTGATTCCTATATTGAGGCCGTTGCGTCCGGCGGTGAGGCGATCGACGAATCCGAACCGATCAGTCCGATGCTGGCCGGCCGGGAGGCCGTGATTTTCGGCTTGAGGAAGACGGAGGGGATCCATATCAATGAGATCCGACGACGATATCCCCCGGCCGATCCGGATCGCCTGCTACGGAAGTTCGAGCAATGGAGCCGGGATGAGTTGATGATCCTGGATCTTCCGCATGTCCGGCTCTCTCCCAAAGGTCTTCGTCTCTGGGACCGGATCGCCGAAGAGCTCATCGCCGTGCCGTAAACTTCATCGGAGAATCCGCCTCAACCGTCCTTGATTTCCATCGGATGAGGCGATAGCGTATCTTGACATCCATCCCCTTTGTGAGGCCCCATCCTTGGAACGTCGAACCTTTTTCACCCGCATGACCGCGCTCATCATGGGCTTGATCGGGCTGGCCCTCTCGATTCCGCTGGTCGGCTACGTGGTTTCGCCGGCCTTGCGCCGGCAGGCCCGGGATTGGGCCGAAGCCGGCACGGTGGATGAATTAAATGTCGGCGTTCCCCGGGAGCTCACCTATGTCGTGACCGTGCATGACGGCTGGTTGAAGACCACGGCCATAAAATCGGTCTGGGCCGTCCGTCAGCCCGAGGGGGATGTCACGGTCTTCGCTCCTCTTTGCACGCATCTCGGATGCGGGTATCGTTGGGATTCGGACGATCTCACATTCAAGTGTCCATGTCATAACAGTATCTTTAATATTGATGGAAAGGTCATCGCCGGTCCGGCCCCGCGTCCGCTGGATCGCCTGCCGGTCAAAATGGAAGGCGGCCGCCTGTTCGTGATCGATAAGCAATTCAAATCGGGGACATCCCGGCAGATCGAGTTGTGACGCGGGCGATGACGATGATCCGATCGGTTTATCACTGGCTGGACCGGCGACTGAGGCTCAAGCCCATCGGGGAGATGCTCTTGAACGAGCCGATCCCCGGCGGCGCCAGTTGGGTGTACGTCTTCGGGAGCGCCACATTTTTCCTTTTCTTGCTTCAACTCCTTACAGGGATGTTCCTCGCCATTTATTATGCCCCGACGCCGGATCATGCCTACGACAGCATCCGGTTCATCATGTCCTCGGTGACATTCGGCGCCTTTGTGAGAGGGTTGCATCACTGGGGGGCGAGCGCCATGGTGGTGGCGATCGGGCTCCACATGCTCCAGGTCTATCTGTACGGCGCCTACAAACCGCCTCGGGAAGTGATGTGGATGTCCGGGGTGGCGCTGTTTCTCCTGACCCTTGCTTTTGCTTTCAGCGGTTATCTGCTGCCGTGGGATCAAAAGGCGTACTGGGCGACGCAGATCGGGATCAATATGGTCGGCACGGTTCCCTGGATCGGTGATGATCTGGTTCGAATCATCCGGGGCGGTGAAACCCTGGGCGCACTGACCCTGACCCGCTTCTTCGCGCTTCATGTCCTCTTTCTTCCCCTCCTGATGTTCGGTTGGATCGCGCTCCATCTGTTTATTCTGAGACGAATCGGTCCGGCCGGCTCGTTTGAAGAAAGGAGAGCCGCCGAATCCGGGGCGGCCGTGCCGGTGGAGCGAAGGCGTCGGACCGTGAGCGAGCCCTTTTATCCAAGACAGGTCTTCATGGACGCGGTGGTGATGGGCGGGGTGTTCTTGATCGTGGCCGTCCTGGCGATCGGGTTGCCGTTCCCGCTGGCCGATAAGGCCGATCCATCGGACACGAGTTTCAAGCCGATTCCGGAATGGTACTTTCTGTTCTATTATCAGGGTCTGAAGTACGTCCACGGCCCTTTTGCGCCCCTGGCGACCTGGATCCTGCCGATGGTTTTTTACGCGTTTCTGATGTTCCTGCCCTTCCTGGATCGGAACCCGGTGCGCAATCCGGCAAAACGTCCGAAGGCAATCCTGATCGGGGTTGCTTTCCTGGCCGGCGTGTTCGGCCTGATGGCGGTTTCTCTGAACGAAATCTACTCCGTTCCGACCACGGATCCCTCGGTGGTGAGAGGCCGGGAACTCTATTCCAAGCTTCAATGCGGCGGGTGTCATCGCATTCATGGCTCCGGCGGCGCCGTGGGACCGGACCTGTCTTATGTGGGAAAAACACGGGACCGGGACTGGCTGATCCGCCACTTCATCGATCCGCAGGCGGTGGTGCCCGGCTCGTTCATGCCTCCGTTTCCGTTAAGTCCGACGGAAATGGACGATCTGACAAATTATATGCTGAGCTTGCGGTAAATGGAGTACAAGAACTACTATAAGATCTTGGGCGTCCCCAAGGCCGCGTCCGGACCGGAAATTAAAAAAGCTTATCGTAAGTTGGCCCGGCAGTTTCATCCCGATCTGAATCCGGGAAACAAGACGGCGGAGGAGCGTTTCAAGGAAATCAACGAGGCCAACGAAGTTCTGGGCGATTTGGAGAAGCGTCGGAAATACGATGAACTCGGTTCCAATTGGGAGCAGATTCAGAGGGATCGCGACTACGCGCGTCAATATGCGCGTCCCGGTTTTGAGTGGTCGCCTGAGACGTTCGACCTCGGGGATTTCTTTGCGACGTTTTTTGGGGAAGGAATGTCCGGACGGGGGGGCGGACCGTTTGCCGCCGGCCCTCGTCCGGGAGGGAATCTGCAATACGAGATTCCACTCACGCTGGAGGACCTCTATCAGGGAGCCCGTAAATTATTGAATCTCTCTGTGGGCAAGACCGATCACGGGACCGGCCGGATCCGGAGCCCGCGCGAGGTCCAGGTCAAGATACCCAAGGGGGTGACGGAGGGATCAAAGATCCGTCTGGCCGGATTGGGGGATAAAGGAATGCAGGGAGGGCCTGCGGGTGATCTCTATCTGGTGATTCGGGTTCTTCCTCATCGGTTGTTTCATCTCAACGGGTACGATCTTGAAGCGGATCTGCCCGTTTGGGCGGACGAAGCCGTTCTGGGAACGCAGATCGCCGTTCCAACGCTGGATCAGAGGGTTCTCTTAAAGGTCCCGCCCGGCAGTCAATCGGGACAGCGGTTCCGCTTGAACGGAAAAGGACTGCACAAGCCGCGAGGGGAGGGCATGGGCGATCTGTATTACAGGATACGGGTCATGGTTCCTGATCAGGTGAGCGCCAAGGAGCGGGAACTTTTGACCGAGCTGCGCCGGCTGAGAGTCGAGCGCGGCGATGACAAGGCCATCCGGAAAAACCTGGCGTGAGCCATGCCGCTTGCGCTGCCCGTCTTTCGTTTGAAGTGACCAAAACGGGATCAAGTGTCGGGAGAAACATCTTGACAAGAGATGGGGTGATGGTTACAATGAAATCAGGCGAGTTTGCTTAGATAAAGACTCGGTGGAACGCGGTTGCCGTTGTTAAAGTATCCGATGTTTTGTCGTGAAATCAGTGGGCTGTAAAACTCGCCTGGTTTCTTGTGGTATGGGCGGCAAAGGCTAAGGAGGTCCGATGTTCGAGCGATTTACAGATAAGGGAAGGAAGATTATCATCCTGGCGCGGGAAGAAGCCGAGCGCCATCAAAACGACTATCTGGGCACGGAACATATGGCTCTGGCGGTTTTGCGAGAAACGGATGGGATCGCGTTGGCCATCTTAAAGAAGATGGGGCTTTCTACCGAGCAGGTTCGTCTTGAGATCGAGCGAAACCTGCCCAGTGGCGGCAGCACGATGACGTTTGGCGAGATTCCATTCACGCCCCGCGTAAAAAAGGTGATCGAGTTTGCAGTGGAAGAGGCCCGATTGCTGGGCCATAACCATATCGGGAGCGAGCATTTGCTTTTAGGCCTTCTTCGCGAGGAAGAAGGCATCGGAGGAAAGATCCTTCGAAGCCTGGGAGCCAACCTACTTACCGCGCGTCAGCTTACAGTTAATTTTCTCCGTAAATCCGTCCCCCGCGAGCGAGAAAAGAAAAGCAACACCCCTGCGTTGGACGAGTTCGGCCGGGATCTGACCCAGATGGCGAGCGAGGGGTCTCTGGATCCGGTGATCGGCCGCGCCGATGAGATTGAGCGGGTTCTTCAGATTTTGTGCCGGCGGACCAAGAACAATCCGGCCCTGATCGGAGAGTCCGGAGTCGGAAAAACGGCGATTGTGGAGGGATTGGCCCAGCGGATCGTCTCGACCGAAGTTCCGGATAATCTTCTGAACCACCGCGTGATTGCCTTGGATCTGGGTTCTTTGGTGGCGGGAACAAAATATCGCGGGCAGTTCGAAGAGCGATTGAAAGTGGTCATGAAAGAGATCGTCCAGGCGGGGAATGTCATCATCTTTATTGATGAGCTCCATACCCTGGTCGGCGCCGGTGCGGCGGAAGGCTCCATTGACGCGTCCAATATGCTCAAACCGGCACTGGCCCGGGGCGAGATCCAGTGCATCGGGGCAACGACCCTGGATGAGTACCGTAAGCATATCGAGAAAGACGGTGCTCTCAAGCGGCGATTCCAGCCTATTTTTGTTCAACCGCCCAGCGCTGAGGAGACCGTTAAAATCGTCCAAGGGCTTCGAGATCGCTATGAGAAGCACCACGGTGTCGAGATCACGGAGGAGGCCATCCGGGAGGCCGTTCGTCTGTCGGACCGCTACATCACCGATCGATTCATGCCCGACAAGGTGATCGACGTGATTGACGAGACCGGTTCGCGGGCCAAGATGAAGAGCTATTCGTTGCCCGATGAGTTGAAGGCATTGGAACAGGAACTGAAGCGGGTGACCCGCGACAAGGAGTTGGCCGTGACCCTTCAAAATTTTGAAGAGGCGGTCAAGCTCCGGGAGGAAGAAGAGCGTCACAAACGGCTGCTGGAAGAGGCAAAGCGGGAGTGGAAAAAGAGTCAGGAGAAAAATCGGCCGGTGATCTCAAAAGAGGATGTCGGGTATGTCGTGTCAAAAATGACCGGGATCCCATTGTATAAGTTGGAAGAGGCGGAATCCCAGAAACTTCTTCATATGGAAGAAGAGCTTCACAAGCGCATCGTGGGACAGGAAGAGGCGATCACGGCCGTCTGCCGCGCCATCCGGCGTTCCCGGATGGGGCTGAAAGAGGCCAAAAGACCGATTGGATCGTTCATCTTTCTGGGGCCGACCGGTGTCGGAAAAACCGAGCTGGCCAAAGCGCTGGCGGAGTTTTTATTTGATGACGAAAGCGCTTTGATCCGTATCGACATGTCGGAATACATGGAAAAGTTCATGGGATCGCGGCTGATCGGAGCCCCGCCGGGGTATGTGGGATATGAAGAAGGCGGGCAGTTGACCGAGACCGTCCGGCGACGGCCTTATTCGGTTGTCCTGTTTGACGAGATTGAAAAGGCCCACCCTGATATTTTTCACATGCTGCTCCAGGTCTTGGAGGATGGCTGCCTGACCGACAATCTGGGTCGCAAGGTGGACTTCAAGAACTGTATTCTGATCATGACCTCCAACCTTGGAACCAAGTTGTTCCACAAAGGTTCCACGCTTGGATTCCAGAAAGAAGGGGAAGAAGAGAAACGAGGCCGTATGAAGGACGACGTCCTGGCCGAGTTGAAAAAGGGGTTCAACCCGGAGTTTCTCAATCGGATCGATGAGGCGATCGTCTTCCATCCTTTGGAGAGGCGGCATCTGATCAAGATAGTGGATATTCTGATCGAGGAAGTCAACCAACGGCTTACCGATCGCGGTATTCAACTGGAGGTGACGCCGGAAGTCAAGACGTGGCTGACCCAGGAAGGGTATGAGCCGGCCTATGGGGCTCGACCGATGCGGCGCGTCATCCAGAAAAATATCGGCGGTCCGTTGTCCGAGGAACTGATCAAGGGGCGCTTTAAAGACGCCAAACGAATCAAGGTGGTCCTGAAAGACAATGAGCTCACCTTTGTGGAAGATGAGGTGTTGGCGGGAGTGTAACCGCGCCGACCTTTCAAGAATGCGCATCATCGGTGCGTAGCACAACGGATCCTTCCCGGACGGTCGCCATCCCTCCCCGTCAGAAAACCAGTTTACTGGGCAGAGAAACCTCTTGACCGCTTGCCGTTGTTTGGTCATCGAACACGCAGGGCAAGCGCATTCCCCTCGGTTTAAGACGATCAAAGGGGGCTTCGGAGCGTGCTCCTCTTAGGCATTGAAACATCCTGTGATGAAACCGCCGCCGCCGTCGTCAGAGACGGGCGGGAGGTCTTGTCCAACGTTCTGTCCACCCAGGAGCTGATTCATCGGAAATACGGCGGCGTTGTTCCGGAACTGGCGTGTCGTCAGCATGCCGCCGTGATTTCGGACGTGGTCTGCACCGCTCTGGATGAGGCGAAGGTTGATGTTCAGGATTTATCCGGGGTTGCCGTGACGCAGGGCCCCGGTTTAATGGGGGCCTTGTTGGTGGGCGTGTCCTACGCGAAGGCATTGGCCTATCGCCATCGCCTGACGCTGATCGGCATTCATCATCTCGAAGGTCATATTGCGGCCGTTCATTTGGAGAATCGGACCGTGGATCTGCCCGCCGTAGCTTTAGTGGTTTCCGGCGGTCATACCAATCTCTACTACGTTCCGGTTCATGGCCCTTTAAAGCTCTTGGGTCAGACCGTTGACGACGCCGCAGGGGAGGCTTTTGACAAGGCCGCCAAGATGCTGGGGCTGCCTTATCCGGGAGGGCCGGCGATGGATCGGATATCCAGGACGGGCGATCCGACGCGCTTGAGTTTTCCAAGACCGTATCTCAAAAATGATTCGCTGGACATGAGTTTCAGCGGGTTGAAAAC
>CAKKOZ010000034.1:28144-34323 GCA_919901335.1 Nitrospiria bacterium
GGGCCATTTTCCTTGACAAATGAGCGCCTCATCCCTATAATCCGGAAGTTTTATTGAGGCCTTGTATGCAGATTCCGTTGTCCGGTATTCCTCCCAAAGGACTTGAGCTTCATCTCGAGATGGAACCGGCGGTGCTGGGTCTGGAAGACTCCGGTGTCCAGTTTGTGGCGCCGATTCGTGTTCAGTCTCGGCTGGTTGTCATGGATCGCACGGTGTATGTTTCGGGTGATGCCGACGCTCAGGTGAGACTTCAATGCGTTCGATGTTTGGAGGCGATCCCGTTTCCGGTGCGCTCGTCGTTCCAGGTCAATGTGGAACCGCAGGACTCGGCGTCCGGGAAGACGCCGGGAGAGTGGCACGAACTCCATCGGGGAGAACTGGATGCCTATGGCTATTCGGGGGACGCGATTGATCTGTCGGCGTTGGTGAGAGAGCAGATCCTGTTGGTCTTGCCGGCCTATCCGTTATGCCGAGCCGACTGTCGCGGGCTTTGCCCGCAATGCGGGGCGGACCGGAACCGGCTGTCGTGCCGTTGCGTGGCGGCGGAGGCCCCTCCTCCGATGACGCAGTTCCAAGAGAGACTGAAGAAGATCATTCAAAAATAATCAGGAGAGGTTAAAATCGTATGGCCCATCCAAAACACAAGATATCAAAATCCCGCCGGGATAAGCGGCGGACCCACAAGAAACTGTCGGCCCCCACCCTGGTTCTCTGCCCTCAGTGTCATGAGCCCAAGCGGCCCCACTATGTTTGTCTGAGCTGCGGCACCTACAAAGGTCAGACGATCATTGCGATCAAAGAAACCTAATCGAAACACGATCGGGTTCAATCCGGACGGTTGGGGGCTCCAACGGTGAAGGCGATTTCAATGAAGATAGCCGTTGACGCAATGGGCGGTGATGACGCACCCGGCCCGATTGTCGAGGGGGCCGTTCTGGCCGCGAGGGAATACGGCATCGGGATTCTTCTTGTCGGCGATTCCGCCGTCATCCGGAAGGATCTGGACCGCTACGATCTTTCGGGCCTGGACGTTTCCATTGTGCATGCGGCCCAGAAAGTGGAAATGGGGGAAGCGCCCTCCGTTGTGATCCGACGAAAACGGGACTCATCCATCTGGGTGGCGACCGAACGGGTCAAACAAGGCGACGCCGCGGCCGTCATCAGCGCGGGAAACAGCGGCGCCACCATGGCCACGGCGTTCTTCATCCTCGGCCCGCTCCAGGGCGTGGAGCGGCCCGCGATCGCAACCATCCTGCCGACCCTGACGGGCAGTGCCATTCTCCTGGATGTCGGCGCCAACGTCGACTGCAAACCGCTTCATCTGTTTCAATTCGCAACCATGGGGCATGAGTACGCCGAGTGGGTTTTGCAGAAGTCCCACCCGAAAATCGGCCTGCTCAACATCGGCGAGGAGGAGACCAAGGGCAACGAAGTGACCAAGGAGGCCTACAAGATCCTCAAAGCCAGTCCGCTGAATTTCATCGGAAATATCGAAGGCCGGGATGTCTATTCAGGAGCGGCGGATGTCATCGTCTGCGACGGTTTCATCGGCAATGTCGCCCTCAAGGTCAGCGAGGGACTTGCGGACGCGCTGGGAAAGCTCTTAAAACGTGAAATCGCGGCGACCCTCGGAGGCAGGCTGGGCTATTTCTTTCTGCGTTCCGCGTTTCAGCGTTTCCGCCGACGGGTGGACTATGCCGAGTACGGCGGCGCCCCGCTCCTGGGCGTGAACGGGATCTCGATCATCTGCCATGGGCGGTCGTCCGCCAAGGCGATCAAGAACGCCATCCGGGTGGCCAGGACCCAGGCGGAGGGCCGGGTGAACGAACGGATTCAGAAAGATATCGAAGAAAGCATGGTCCTCTACAACAAAGTGCACGAAGAATATCTTCAATCCCTCAAACGAGACTGAATGAAGACCCGCATCACCGGTACCGGCTCTTACCTTCCCGAACGGATCATGACAAACCGGGATATCGAGCGCCTCGTGGAGACGACCGAAAGCTGGATTGTGGAGCGGACCGGCATCCGGGAACGGCGGATCGCGGACGAAGACGAAGCGGCATCGGATTTGGCGGTCCATGCAGCCCGTCGGGCCCTGGAGATGGCCCGGGTCGATGCGAAGGATCTGGACCTGATCATCGTGGCGACCGCGACGCCCGATATGTTCTTCCCCTCCACGGCTTGCATCGTCCAGGACCGGATCGGTGCGCGCCGGGCCGCGGCGTTTGACCTTTCCGCGGCCTGCTCCGGTTTTCTGTTCGCTCTTTCGGTCGCGGACCAGTACATCCGCAATGGCGTCTATAGGAATGTGTTGATCATCGGCAGCGAGGTGATGTCCCGGATCATCGACTGGACTGACCGGAACACCTGTGTCCTGTTCGGGGACGGCGCCGGTGCGGCGGTCCTTCAACGGACGAAAGGGGAGCACGGGGTTCTATCGACCCATCTGCACTCGGACGGACGACTGTGGAACCTGATTCAGGTGCCGGGCGGCGGTTCCCGCATCCCTCCATCGTCGTCCATGCTGACCGAACGGAAGCCGTTTATTAAAATGAAAGGGAATGAGACATTCAAGGTGGCGGTAAGGACCCTGGAAGAGGCGGTGCATGAAACGCTGAAAGCCGCCCACGTTCAGCCGTCCGATCTTTCCCTTCTGATTCCGCACCAGGCCAATTTCCGAATCATCAAGGCCGTGGCCGAACGACTGGGTCTGCCGATGGAAAAGGTGATGATCAATGTGGAACGGTACGGCAATACCTCGGCGGCCTCCATCCCGATCGCACTGGATGAGGCGGTTCGGCAGGGCCGGGTCAAGGACGGTGATTTGTTGCTGTTTGAGGCGTTCGGCGCCGGTCTGACATGGGCCTCGGCCCTCGTCCGGTGGTAGGTCGATCCGCTCGGAACCTTCTTCTAATTTTATGATTTTTGTGCGATTTTACGGTTATTTTTTTGTTGACATCAGGAAATAATTTAAGCACTATCTGAGTCATTCGAAAATGACGGTTGCATTTATTTTCCCAGGCCAGGGTTCCCAGTATGTCGGAATGGGAGCAAAATTGTACGAAACATCCGAGACGGCCCGGCAGATTTACCATGCGGCCGGGAAGGTGCTGGGATTTGATGTCGCGCAGCTCTGTCATCAGGGTCCTGCCGACCGGTTGAATCGGACCGAGTACACGCAACCGGCGATTTTGACGACCAGCGTGGCCGCCTGGACCCTGGTGAAGGAAAAGGGGCTTTCGGCCTCGATGCTGGCCGGTCACAGCCTGGGAGAGTATACCGCGCTTGTTGCGGCCGGCAGCCTGGCCTTCTCGGATGCCGTGGCCCTGGTTCAAAAACGCGGCCGGTATATGCAGGAGGCCGTTCCGGCGGGAGTCGGAGCGATGGCGGCCGTCCTGGGGCTGGATCGGACGGCGGTGGAGGCGATCTGTGAAGCGGCCTCCGTGCACGGGGTGGTCTCAACGGCCAACATCAATTCCCCGGTTCAGATCGTCATCGGGGGCGAACGACGGGCGGTTGAAGCGGCCATGGCCTTGGCCAAGGAGCGAGGGGCGAAGCGGATCATCCCGCTGGCCGTCAGCGTTCCTTCGCATTGCGCGCTGATGAAACCGGCGGCCGAGCGTCTCGCGCGGGATCTATCCGGCGTGACGCTTCGCCCGCTGCAGATTCCCATCGTGACGAATGTGGATGCCGCGCCGATCACATCGGGGGATTCGGCCAAGACGGCGCTGGTTGGACAACTGGCGGCTCCCGTTCTTTGGGTGGATAGCGTGCAACGAATGGTTCAAGACGGCATCACGACCTTTGTCGAGATCGGTCCTGGGACGGTTCTATCCGGCCTCGTCAAGCGGATCGCCAAGGATGTAACGATCTGTCACGTCGAAGATCCGGACAGCTTGGAAGCAACCCTGCGCGAACTGGCCGCGTGATCGAGAACTCCCAGCGAGCCCCTGCAAATCGGAGGAATGAGCAGACATGAATCTAAAGGGACAGGTGGCCATTGTAACGGGGGGAGCCCGGGGCATCGGCAAGGCGATCTCGCATCGCCTTGCGCAAGACGGGGCCCATCTGGTGATCTCGGACGTCAACCTGGAGGAGGCCCGACAGACGGCCCAGGAGATCGCCATGGGTGACGTCAAATGTCTTGCGGTGGAGGTCAATGTCACGGATGGAAAGGCCGTGGCCGAGATGGCGGACCGGGCGATCAAAGAGTTCGGTCGGATCGACATTCTGATCAATAACGCCGGCATCACCCGCGACGGTCTTCTGCTTCGGATGAAGGAGGAAGACTGGGATCTGGTCTTGAACGTGAATCTGAAGGGGGCCTTTCACTGCGCGAAATCGGTGCTGCCCGCGATGAGCAAGCAGCGCCGGGGACGAATCGTCAGCATTGCGTCTGTTGTCGGTGTGATGGGAAACGCCGGGCAGTCCAACTATGCCGCGTCCAAAGCGGCCTTGATCGGTTTTACGAAATCCGTGGCGCGGGAATACGCCAGTCGTGGAATCACCGCCAACGCCGTGGCGCCCGGATTTATTGACACGGCGATGACCCGGGACCTGTCGGCCGAGGTGCGGGACGGGTTGATGAAGCAGATCCCGCTGGGCCGGCTTGGAACGCCTCAGGATATTGCCCATGCGGTCCGTTTCCTGGTTTCGGAGGAAGCCGGATATATTACCGGCCAGGTGATTCATGTCAACGGCGGCATGTTGATGATCTAAACAGGAATGGATTCTTAATTATCAACCCTTGTGAGGGGAGGTGCAAAACCAATGGCAGCCGTGGATGAAAAGGTGAAAAAGATCATTGTCGAGCAGCTGGGAGTGGATGAAGAGGATGTGACGCCCAACGCCTCCTTTGTGGATGATCTGGGCGCGGACTCGCTGGACACCGTTGAGCTGGTCATGGCCTTTGAGGAGGAGTTCGGCATCGAGATTCCGGATGAAGACGCCGAAAAGATCCTCACGGTGCAGAACGTTGTTGATTACATCAAAGAACGGGCATGACCCGGATCGTGGCGTCATGGTAAAGGGGGTGTCGTTCTGAAACGCCGTGTGGTCGTGACAGGTTTGGGGGTTGTATCCCCATTGGGCATCGGAGTGGAACCGACCTGGAAGGCTGTCTGCAACGGGACCAGCGGCGTGGGCCGTATTACGCGGTTTGATTCGCCCGACATGCCGGTGCAGATCGCCGCAGAGGTGAAGGGGTTCGATCCGGCGGATTATATCGAGAAAAAGGAAATCAAGAAGATGGACACCTTCATCCATTATGCCATCGCGGCCAGCCAGATGGCGGTGGATGATTCCGGATTGAAGGTGACGCCGGAGAATGCGGAGCGGATCGGCGTGTACGTCGGGTCCGGAATCGGCGGCCTCCGTGCCATTGAAGAGTGGCATCACGTCCTCATTGAAAAGGGGCCCAAGCGGATCACCCCTTTTTTTATCCCAATGTTGATTATCAATCTGGCTTCCGGCCAGATCGGGATCCGGTATGGCCTGCAGGGGCCGAACTCCTGTGCGGTGACGGCCTGCGCCACCGGAAACAACTGCATCGGGGATGCCTTCCGGATCATCCAGCGGGGCGAGGCCGATGCGATGATCGCCGGCGGGACGGAAGCCGCAATCACGCCCCTTGCCATCGCCGGGTTTGCGGCCTCGCGCGCCCTCTCGACGCGCAACGACGATCCAGCCCGTGCCAGCCGACCGTTTGACCGGGATCGTGACGGTTTTGTAGTGGGCGAGGGGGCCGGCCTGTTGCTGTTGGAGGAACGGGAGTCGGCGCGGCGGCGCGGCGCGCGGATCTACGCCGAACTGGTCGGCTATGCCATGACGTCCGACGCCTATCACATCACGGCGCCGCCGGACAGCGGGATCGGCGCGATCCGATGCATGTCGCTGGCGCTCAAAGACGCGGGGCTCAAACCGGCCGAGATCGACTACGTCAATGCCCATGCCACCTCCACGTTTGCGGATAAAATCGAGACGCGGGCGATCAAGGCCGTGTTCGGCGATCACGCCAAACGGCTCCCGGTCAGTTCCACCAAGTCCATGACCGGCCATCTTTTGGGAGCGGCCGGCGGGATTGAAGCGGTCTTCACCGTCCTGGCGCTGGTCCACGGCCTGATCCCACCGACGATCAATTACGAGCATCCGGATCCGGAGTGCGACCTGGATTATGT
>CAKKOZ010000035.1 GCA_919901335.1 Nitrospiria bacterium
CTCCTCGTATACTGGATGACTTCGACCCCCATCGTACATGGCGCGGCGAGAGTTGCAAAGAAACCGTAACCGTTTCGATCACCTCGAATTCATTTTGATCCAATCGAACGCCGCCGACTCTCATGTCATTACTCCTCTATTCTCTCACCAGACACAAAGGTCTTGTTGGATTTGACAATTTACAGAATATGCTTTAATGTGAACAAGTTATAGTCATAAAATCCCTTCGGAGTTTTCGCATGTTCGATTTTCCACGCATCAAGCGTCTTCCGCCCTATGTTTTCGCGAGCGTCAATGCGCTCAAGCTGGAGGCTCGGCGAAAAGGCGAGGACATCATTGATTTCGGCATGGGGAATCCGGATCACCCCACCCCGCCGCATATCGTGGAGAAGTTGATCGAAGCCGTCAAGAATCCTCGGAACCACCGCTACTCGGCCTCCCGCGGCATCACGAAGCTTCGCGTCGCGATCGCGGATTGGTATCGTCGGAAATTTCAGGTCGAGATCGATCCGGAGACGGAGGCGATCGTGACGATCGGCTCGAAAGAGGGCATCGCCCATCTGGCTCTGGCCACGCTCGGTCCCGGAGACGCCGTGCTCTGTCCCAGTCCGACCTATCCGATCCATACCTACAGCGTCATCATCGCCGGGGCCGAGGTGCGAAGCGTCCCGCTCCGGGAGGACAACGATTTTTTCGAGGACCTGACCGCGGCCTATCGGAACGCCCTTCCGAGGCCAAAGATGCTGATCGTGAATTTTCCCCATAATCCGACGACGCGCGTCGTGGATCTTGGATTTTTCAAAAAGCTGGTCGATTTTGCGACCGAGCATCAATTGATCGTGGTGCATGATCTGGCCTATGCCGATCTGGTTTTTGACGGCTACAAGGCGCCCAGCTTTCTTCAGGCGCCGGGGGCGAAGGCGATCGGCGTCGAATTCTACACGCTGTCCAAGAGCTATAACATGCCGGGATGGCGGGTGGGATTCTGCGTCGGCAACCGCGACATCATCAAGGCCCTGACGCAGATCAAGAGCTATCTCGATTACGGGATCTTCCAACCGCTCCAGATCGCGAGCATCATCGCCTTGAACGGGCCGCAGGACTGCGTGCGGGAGGGGGTCGAGATGTATCGGGACCGTCGGGATACCCTGGTGGACGGACTGAACCGGATCGGCTGGAAGGTGGAAAAACCGCTGGCGACGATGTTTGTCTGGGCCGGGATCCCTGAACCGTTCCGTGAGATGGGTTCGCTTGCGTTTACCAAGAAGCTTTTACAGGAGGCCAAGGTGGCCGTCTCGCCGGGTATTGGATTCGGCGAGTACGGCGACGATCATGTCCGGTTTGCGCTGGTTGAAAATGAACACCGGACGCGCCAGGCGATTCAGGGGATTAAGAAGGTTTTAAAAAAATCATGAGCGCGAAAAAGCAAAAGATCGGCGTGGGAATTATTGGGTTCGGGACGGTCGGAACCGGCGTGGTCAAGATCTTAACGAACCGGGCGGAGGAGATCCGTCGACGGCTCGGAGTGCCGCTGGATTTGGTCCGGATCGCGGATCTGGATCTGAAGCGGGACCGGGGCGTGGCGGTCAAGCCGGGCGTCCTGATCTCAAAGGCGGACGAGGTCATTAATGATCCGGAGGTGGATATCGTCGTGGAGCTGGTCGGCGGCTATGAGCCGGCCCGTACCTTGATTTTAAAAGCGATCGCAAAGGGGAAGTGCGTTGTCACGGCGAACAAGGCCCTTCTGGCCGTGCACGGCGAGGAGCTGTACCGCGCCGCGCAGAAAGCCGGGGTGGACCTGGGCTTTGAGGCCAGCGTCGGCGGCGGGATTCCGATCATCCGCGCGATCAAAGAGGGTCTGGCTGCAAACCGGATCCTTTCCATTTACGGGATCATCAACGGCACGGCCAATTATATCCTGAGCAAGATGACCGAGGAGAGGCGCCCCTTTGCCGAGGTGCTGAGCGAGGCCCAGCGGCACGGCTATGCGGAGGCCGATCCGCGTTTCGACGTCGAAGGGATCGATTCGGCCCACAAGCTCGCGATCCTGGTGACGCTGGCTTTCGGGACGCCGGTCGAGATCAAGGCGATCTACACCGAGGGCATTACCGGCGTCACGCCGACCGATATCGAGTATGCAAAAGAGTTCGGCTACCGAATCAAGCTGCTCGCAATCGCCAAGGCCGACAACGGCACCATTGAAGTCCGCGTCCATCCGACGATGGTCCCGGAGGACTATCTGATCGCGACGGTGAACGGAATTTATAACGCGATTTACATCGTGGGCGATGCGGTGGGCAACACGCTTTTCTATGGCCAGGGGGCCGGCGCGATGCCGACCGGCAGCGCCGTTGTGAGCGATCTGATGGAGGCCGGCCGGAATCTGCTGCACGATTCGGTCGGGTGCGTGCCGCCGACCGGTTTCGATCCCGACCGGCGGGAGCTTCTTCGGATCAAGCCGATGGAGGAAATACGGAGCTTCTACTATCTCCGTTTTATGGCGCTGGACAAGCCGGGCGCACTCTCGCGGATTTCCGGCGTGCTCGGGAAATACAATATCAGCATCTCGTCCATGATCCAGAAAGGGCGGAAGGTCGACGAGGCGGTTCCGGTCGTGATGATGACCCATAAGGCGATCGAACGGGACGTTCAACAGGCCCTGGCCGAGATCAACCGGTTTCCGGACGTCAGCGAGAAAACGGTGCTGATCCGTGTCGAGGGGGAAGAGGAAGCATGAGTCTGTGGCGGGGCGTGATCGAGGCTTACCGGCCGTTTCTCCCGGTGACGGACCAGACGCCGATCGTGACGCTTCACGAAGGCAACACGCCGTTGGTCCGCGCAAAAAATCTGGTCGCCGCGATCAATCCGGACATCGAGCTGTATTTAAAATATGAAGGGGCCAACCCGACCGGATCGTTCAAGGACCGCGGCATGACGCTGGCGATTTCGAAGGCGATCGAGGGCGGGGCTTCGGCCGTGATCTGCGCCTCGACCGGCAACACCTCCGCCTCGGCGGCTGCCTACGGCGCGCGGGCCGGGATTAAGGTGTATGTCCTGATCCCCGAAGGCAAGATCGCGTCGGGCAAGCTGGCCCAGGCGATGATCCATCGCGCCACCGTGATTCAGGTGGACGGAAATTTCGATGAGGCCTTGACGATCGTCAAAGAGGTCTCGGAGAAATATAGCCTCACGCTCGTCAACTCAATTAATCCGTTTCGCCTTGAAGGCCAGAAGACGGCTGCGTTTGAAGTCTGCGATCAGTTGACAGGGGCGCCGACCTTTCATTTTCTTCCGGTCGGCAACGCCGGAAATATCACGGCCTACTGGAAGGGGTACAAGGAATACAAACAGCACGGACGGATCGGATCGCTTCCACAGATGATGGGATTTCAAGCGGCCGGTGCGGCGCCGATTGTGCTGGGCCATGTGGTCGAGAAGCCTCGGACGATCGCCACGGCGATCCGGATCGGAAATCCGGCCGGCTGGAAGGGCGCGGAGGCCGCGGCCTCGGAGTCGGGCGGCGAGATCAATCTGGTGACGGATGAGGAGATCATGGAGGCCTACCGGATGATCGCCGGGATGGAGGGTGTTTTTTGCGAGCCGGCCTCGGCCGCGTCGGTCGCCGGCGTGATCAAGATGAACCGGCAGGGGATCTTCAAAAAAGGGGATGTGGTCGTCTGCACGCTGACCGGGCACGGTCTCAAGGATGTCGAGATCGCGATGAACGTTTCTCAGAAGCCGATCACGATCAAGGCCCGGCTGGAGGATGTGGTGAAAGTGTTGGGGTATT
>CAKKOZ010000036.1 GCA_919901335.1 Nitrospiria bacterium
TCAAGTCTGCTCTTGGCTCATCTCTGGAATTCAGATAGGATCGCTTCACGATCTCCTCGTGCTTTATTTCCGCGACCTTCCGGTAATGATACATCGCCATCACCCGTTCCTCATTGCTTCGTGCGCCCTTCCGTCCACAAATATCACAAATCATTTGTTTCAAGATTCGCTCAAACACGGATGCCGTCTAAAGCCCCTCTTTTTTCACCCAAGCGCTTCAGTTCCGTCACTTTTACACAAGCACCCTTGCTGCCATTTTAATGAGGGTGATGGAAAAATAAAGAACTTAAAAAGGAAGTCGTTTTAAGCCCGGCGCTATGATCGGGTTGCGTGTTTTAAGAATGCGCAAAACAACCTCCGGCTGGCTTCGTCCTTCCGATACAGAAATTCCGGATGCCACTGTACGCCGATGGCGAAGCGGTGCCCCGGACTTTCAAGGCCCTCAATGATCCCGTCTGTGGCAATGGCATTGACGACCCATCCCGGTGCGATCTTTTTCGGAGCCTGGTGGTGCGAGCTGTTGACCTTCAGCGCCTCGGTTCGGAGGATTTTATAAAGACGCGTCCCGCGGGTGATCTTGACCCGATGGGAGGCCCGCGTCGCGGCGGTCTCCTGTTGGTGGACCAACGAGCCCCGCATCTGCGTCGCGATGTCCTGGATCAGGCTTCCGCCCATCGCGACGTTCAAAAGCTGCAGCCCGCCGCAGATGCCCAGCACCGGGCGGTCAAGCTTCATCGCCTGCTTCGCCAAACCCAGTTCAAACGCCGACCGTTGTTTGCTCATGATCTTGAAGCGCGCCTTCCGACGTTCGCCGTACAACCGCGGATTGAGGTCCGGCCCGCTGCCGGTGATCAGAAGGCCGTCGATACGGCGAAGCAGCTCGGCCTGGAGTTTGGGATCATCCGTGATCGGCAAAATGAACGGGATCCCGCCCAGATCCTGGATGGCATCGACATAGCGCGCTTTTAATAAATAGGTGGGTTCGCTCTGAGACCGGGATTTCTTTCGGACCCCATCGCTGAAATCCGGTGTAATGCCGATGATCGGTCGCATGATATGCGCGGGCGGCTAGGCCGACTTGATCTCTTTCTCATTCTCATACAGCATGATCGGCTCGCCCGCGTGATGGATGACGTCCTCGTTGAGGATGACCTCCTTCACGTTTTTCTGCGAGGGCAGCTCGTACATCAGGTCGAGCATCACCTCTTCGAGGATGGCCCGAAGCCCCCGGGCGCCGGTCTTCTGGGCATGGGCCTTCCGGGCGATCGCCGCGATGGCGTTGTCCGTGAATTTAAGTTTGACCTTTTCAAAGGCAAACAGCTTTTCGTACTGTTTGATCAGCGCGTTCCGCGGCTCGCACAGAACCCGGATCAAGGTCTTCTCATCCAGCTCTTCCAGCGTCGCGATCACCGGAAGCCGGCCGATGAATTCGGGGATCAGACCGTATTTTAAAAGGTCCTCCGGCTGGACCATCCGGAGCAGGTCGCCGATGTGGCGGTCTTTCCTGGCCTTGATCTGCGCCCCGAACCCCATCACCTTCCGTCCGATCCGCTGTTCAATGATCCCCTCCAACCCCACAAAGGCCCCGCCGCAGATGAACAGGATGCGGGCGGTGTTCACCTGAATGAATTCCTGATGGGGATGCTTGCGTCCTCCCTGGGGCGGGACGTTGGCCACGGTTCCCTCGATCAGTTTCAAGAGAGCCTGCTGGACCCCCTCGCCTGAAACGTCGCGTGTGATCGAAGGGCTGTCGCTCTTCCGGCTGATCTTGTCGATCTCGTCGATGTACACGATGCCGCGCTCGGCCCGCTCGACATCGTAATCCGCCGACTGAAGCAGTTTTAAGATGATGTTTTCAACATCCTCCCCGACATAGCCGGCCTCGGTCAAGGTCGTGGCGTCCGCGATCGTGAACGGCACGTCCAGGATACGGGCCAGGGTCTGGGCCAGCAGGGTCTTGCCGGTTCCGGTCGGCCCGATCATCAGAATATTGCCTTTTTGCAGCTCCACCTCATCCGCCTCGGGCACGGCCGAGACCCGTTTGTAATGATTGTGCACCGCAACGGCCAGCATCTTTTTGGCCCGGTCCTGGCCGATCACGTGATGGTCCAGGACTTTTTTTATTTCTTTGGGCTTGGAGAGTTTGGAGAAGACGGCCTCCCGATCTTCCTCCCATTCTTCCGCGATGATGCCGTTGCAGGAATTAATGCATTCATTGCAGATGTAGACGGTGGGACCGGCGATCAGCTTTTGCACCTCGTCCCGGCTTTTCCCGCAGAAGGAGCATCGCAGCAGGGCGTCGTTTTTTTCCGGTTTGGACATATCAGCGTCCCCCTATTTTTCCTTCTCTTTCATCTCCGGCGCGTGGGCGATGACCTCATCGATCAAGCCGTATTTCTTGGCCTCGGCACCGGACATAAAATAGTCCCGCTCGGTGTCCTGGGCGATCCGGTTAAGAGGCTGGCCGGTATGCTTGGCCAGGATCTCGTTGAGCAGCTCGCGCATCTTTAGAATCTCGCGGGCGTGGATCTCCACATCCATCGCCTGTCCCTGGAACCCGCCCATCGGCTGGTGGATCATAATCCTCGAATGGGGCAGAACAAACCGCTTGCCCTTTTTCCCGGCCGACAGCAGGAGCGCACCCATGCTTGAGGCCTGACCGATGCAGGTGGTCGAGACACCCGATTTGATGTACTGCATCGTATCATAGATCGCCAGACCGGCCGTCACCAGGCCGCCGGGGCTGTTGATGTAAAGGTTGATGTCTTTCCCCGGGTCTTCCGCGTCCAGGAACAGAAGTTGCGCAATGATCAGATTGGAAAAGACGTCGTCGATCGGCGCCCCGACAAAGATGATCCGGTCTTTGAGAAGGCGCGAGTAGATGTCGTACGCCCGCTCGCCGCGGTTTGTTTGCTCGATCACAATCGGAACCAACATGGACATGCTCCTTTTTAAAAGTTATTCAATAATGGCTTTGGAGACCACCCAGTCCATCGCCTTGTCTTCGAGAAGCCGGGCGCGAAAAACGTCGAGGCTGCCGTCCTGAGAGAGGATCAGCCGCCGGAGATCCTCGGGGCTCAGTTTCAACTCCTGCGCGGTTCTCGCCAGGGCCGAGTCCAGATCCTCCTGGGCCACGGTCAACGTCTCCTGATCCGCAATCGCAGCCAGGATCAAACGGCCTTTGACTTTCTCGCGGGCCGACGGCTCGATCTCTTTCCGGACGGCAAGCGGATCAATCTTAGCCTGTTCCAGCGTCACCCCCTTGGGGAGGCGCTGTTCCAGACGGGCCAGGGCCTCCCGGAGCTCCTGCTCGACCAGTGAGGCCGGGACCTCAAAAGCATGGGCCTCGGTCAATTGTTTGAGGAGCCCGGTCTTGACCGCATGCTCCTGTTCCCGCTTGACCCGCGCCGTTAAATCCTCCCGCAGTTTCACCTTGAGTTCGTCCAGCGACGTGAACGGCCCCACGTCCTTGGCAAACTCATCATCCAGCGCCGGCAGCGATTTTTGCTTCACCTCCCGGATCGTCACCTCAAACTCGACCGGCCGACCGGCCAGCTCGGCCTTGGGATAATCCTTCGGGAGAGACGTCTGCACCTTCACGCGGTCGCCGCGAAGATGGTTGATCAACTGCTCCTCGAATCCGGGAATCATCGTATGAGATCCGATCTGAAGCGGCTGATTCTGGCGGGATCCGCCCTCCAGCGGCCGGCCGTCCATCGTTCCCTGAAAATCGATCACGACAAAATCCTTTTCGGCAATCCGATGGTCTTCGGGACAGGCTGTCAATTGGGCGTGCTGCTCCTGAAGGGACTCCAGTGTTTTGTCCACCTCAAGATTCGTCACCTCCATTTTCGGCCTTGCTACCTTCAGGCCGGTGGTGGCGCCGAGCGAAATCGGCGGCGGGATCTCGACCCTCGCCGTGAACGACAGCGGGGCGTTCTTCTTCATCTCGATCTTCTCGATCGTCGGGAGATCCACCGGACGGAGGCCGGTCTCCTGGATCGCCCGCCGATAATAATCCGGCACCAACCGCCGGATCACATCCTCCTCCACTGTCGCCGCGTAGCGCTGCTCCAGCATCGCGCGCGGCGCCTTTCCCGGGCGAAAGCCGGGGATTCGGACGCGTTGGTTCAGATCGGTGTAGGCGGACGACAATTCCTTGGCGACGATCTCTTCCGGCACCTCGATCGTGAGCGATTTTTTAACGGAACTGATTTCTTCAACGGCAACTTTCAT
>CAKKOZ010000037.1 GCA_919901335.1 Nitrospiria bacterium
TGAAAAACGCGACTGCTCAGGCCGATGCTGACGGCATCAAACGCCAACAGGATGACCAGGACCTTGATGAGTCCGCCCCAGGCCCAGCCGCCCAGGATGAGTTCCCGGACTGCCTCGATGGCATACGTCATCGGATTAAATCCGGCGAGAAAAGCCATCCAGCCGGGCATCGCCTGGATCGGGACCAGGGCTGTTGAGAGAAAGATCAGGGGAAGCGTCAGAAATCCCATCAACGCGAAAAAGTTGCCGTGGCCCTTGATCGCGAAGGCCAGCGTGAGGGAGATCGCAATGAGTCCCAGACCAAAAAGAAGACCGACCAGCATGATAAAGGCCAGTCCCACCAGCCCGCTGTGGGGATAGACCCCGAACAAAATGAAGGCCACCAGCAGGATGATCAGTATCTGGACCGACGTGATTCCCATGACGAAGATGAAACGGCTGTAGATCAGCGAATTACGGCTGATCGGCGCCGAGAGCAGCCGCTCCAGAAAACCGCTTTCTTTATCAAACAGAAGATCCACCCCGCCGGACAGCCCGCTGTTCAAAACCGTCATGACCACCACCCCGGCCGTCAGGAAGGTGATATAATCAGGCGCCTGAAATCCCGGGATCTGGGCCGTCTTCTGAAAAAGGTTCCCGAACAGGATCAGCCAGAACAGCATCGGCTGGATCAGCCCGAAGATCATGCTGATCCGCTCCCGCGACATCCGCTTGACCGACCGCATCGTCAAGGCCATGGTCTCTTGAAGAATCATCTTCATAGTAATGCGCTATCCTCCTTGATCTTGTGGCCCGTATAGGTGATGAAGACGTCTTCCAGCGTCGGGCGTGAATACTGTATTGCAAGGATCGGGTGGCCGTGCTGATGGATTTTCTGGATAAGAGGGGCCAGCGCCTCTTCATTGGAGGTGACGCGAATCTCCAGTTCATGGCTCGCCGGAGAGACCTTGATCCCGTTCACGAACGGCAGATCTTTCTTTAGCGATCCGGCCAGTTCGTCCAGCCGGTCCTGAAGCGGGCCGAACTGGACCGTCACCCGGTCTCCCCCCAGGCCTTTTTTTAATTCCTCCGGCTCTCCCAGCGCAACAAGACGCCCTCGATCCAGTATTGCGATGCGGTCGCAGAGCTGGTCCGCCTCATCCAGATAGTTGGTCGTCATCAAAATCGTTAGCCCCGCTTTCTGCAACTGCCGGATGTATTCCCAGATCCGGATACGGCTTTCCACATCCAGGCCAAGCGTCGGCTCGTCCATCACGAGGATTTTGGGATTCGGAATCAGGCCGCAGGCGATATCCAGTTTCTTTTTCATGCCGCCCGAGTAGTGGTTCACCAGCTCGTCCGCTTTTTGAGTCAGGTCCACCAGCGCCAGCGCCTCCTCGATTCGTTTCTTCGCCTCCGGCCGGGTCAGATGGTACAGGTTGGCCACCAGGATCAGATGTTCACGCCCGGTCAGATAACGGTCGACCGCCTTTTCCTGCGGAACGTATCCGAGCACTTGACGGACATCCCGGGGATGCGTGACGACATCATGGCCCCAGACAATCACCTGCCCCTCGGTGGGCTTCAGGAGCGTGAGGATCGTCCGGATCGTTGTCGTTTTTCCGGCGCCGTTCGGGCCCAGCAGACCGAAGACCTCGCCCTTCTCGACATGGAGGGTCAGGTTCTCGACCCCGGTTTTTTCACCGAAGGTTTTTTTAAGGTTGCGTATCTCGATCGCCTTCATTCGTTCCTTGTGATTCCCGCGACGCGATCGCCTGCGCTCAACTTAATCCGGCCGGGATCCTGATAGCGCGTCCGATCCTTAAAACGGGCATGGGTGAAGGCCGAGATGCGCTCGGCGCACTTGTTGCAAGCTCCGCAGTGCATCCTTCCCTGAGGGTTGAGGCAGGAGAAGGTCAGATCCAGCGGAAGTTGCCGGCCCCGTTCCATCACCTCCTGCTTGCTCAGGTGCGAGAAGGGCGTGAGGATCTCAAAGCGGCGATTCATGGCCCGCTCCGACAGCCTCTGGAAACCGGAGAAGAATTCCGGCGAGCTGTCGGAAAATAGATTCGTTTTGAGCGGTCCCAGCGCAATCACGTCAATGTCGTTCATGCCGCAGTAAACGGCCGCTTTGGCCAGTAGGATCAGGTTGCGGCCGGGGAGATAGACCTCTTCCCAGTCCGAGGCCTCGTCCGGAACGTCTTTGCCGGTCATGCTCCAGTGAGCCCCGTAAACATCCTTCATCGGAAGGTCCAGAATCTGAAGCGGCCCGATTTCCGGACGGTCCACTGCCTCCAGAAAACGGCGGAGCCAGTACAGTTCCGCTTTCTCCCAGACCAGGCCGTTTCGTACATAGACCGGGATGACCTTGTCATAGCATTCGGTCATGGCGACGAGCAGGACGCCGGAGTCCGCACCGCCGCTGGCCAGCACGCAGACCGAATTCTTTCCCGCCTGTTTTTGGACTGTTTTCGGCGCCAAGGACGATCCCGACATGTCAAAAAATTGTTAAAAGGAGTGGCCATTTTACCAGAGGCAGGGTCCAAAATCAAGTCATTCGGAGTAAAACCTCCTTTACCTTCCTCTCAATTTCATCCCGTATTTTGTGAAATGGACCGGGTGGAAGATTCGTGGGGTCCGGAATGTTCCAGTCCTCACGGTGCCGGGCCCGAACGTAAGGACATTCATCGCCGCAACCCAGGGTCACCACAATATCGTATTCAACCTGCGGAATTTCGGCGAGAGACTTGGAGAGATGCCCGGCAAGATCATAGCCGACTTCCCGCATCGCCTCAATCGCTTTAGGATTCACCCGTCCGGATGGACGGGAGCCGGCGCTGTAGATTTCGAAATCCCCTTTGCCGTGGATGCGGGCAAACGCCTCGGCGATCTGGCTGCGGCAGGAATTCTCGACACAGACAAATAAAAGCCGCTTCATCGAGACTGCTCCTGCAACTTAGTGCAGCACCCTTTTTCCTGCACGCATCGGCATCCCAAGACGCCGAGATACGCGCCCAAAAACGGGGCGGCCAGATAGATCCACAACGGTTGAAGATTCCCCGAGATAACGGCCGGCGCCAGTGAACGCGCGGGGTTCATCGAGGCGCCCGTAATCGGACCGGCAAACAAGGCTTCAAGCCCGACCACCGCGCCGATCGCGACGCCGGCCATTACGCCGGTTTCCTTCGCCCCGACCGAGACGTTGAGAATGACGAACATCAGCAGCAAAGACAGAATGACTTCAAGACCAAACGATTGGGCGATTGAGCCCGCGGGAATCGTGGCGCCGAGAGTCGGATGTTGGGGGAAAAGAATACGAAGCACGCCGCTGGCTAATAATGCCCCCG
>CAKKOZ010000038.1 GCA_919901335.1 Nitrospiria bacterium
GGCAAAACCGTAATGGGCTACGGCGCCGACACCGACATCATCGTGGCCTCGGCCAAGGCCTACTTAAATGCGCTGAACAAGCTGGCCTACTGGAAAACGAAAAAGGGCTCGGACTCCGGCAAGGTCGGCTTGATTTAGACGAATAGATTCGACCTGCATCATTATATTATAGGGGGACCGGAGGCGGATCGCCGCTTCCCTTCCCCCTTATGCCTTCCCCCGCATATTGACCCGCCTCATCTTACAAATACAAATATTGGGGTCAGAGTACATTAATTTGGGCTCCGCTCCGGCCTCACGCGCGGGGATGGGGGAAATGCAGCGGCACAACGACCTACGAAACCTCAGCTCGCTTTTTTCAAAGGACGCACAGGGATGAGAAGGGCTTGAATAGGGGCGAGAGATGGGTTATGATCGCGACGTATCGAGATATAGGGTCCATTCTGGGATCATCATGAAAATGTTTCTCTCAGGCATCTTTCTCGTCGTCCTAATCGCCGCGCTGATCGTTTGGTTTGGCGTCTTCCGGGCGAATGCGAACCCGCCGGAGACGGCGGTAGAGGTAGGACAGCCCGCCCCCGATTTCACGCTTCCGGACCAGGAGGGGAAACCGGTGACGCTATCCGAGCAGCGGGGAAAGTGGGTGGTCCTCTATTTCTACCCGAAGGATGATACACCGGGCTGCACGAAGGAGGCCTGCTCCTTCCGCGACAACCTGACGGCCATCCAGCAATTAAACGGCCGGATCCTCGGCGTCAGCGTCGACTCGGTCGCCTCCCACAGGAAATTCGCGGAGAAATTCAAGCTGAACTTTCCCATTCTTTCGGATGACCGGTTTCAGGTTACCGCGAAATACGGCGTGCTCACGAGCTTTATGGGAGTGAAGGTGGCCCGTAGGAGCACCGTAATCATCGACCCGCAGGGCGTTATCCGCAAGATTTTCCCCTCCGTAAAGCCGGAGGATCATGCACTCGAAATCCATCGCGCACTGGTCGAGCTTCGGAATTCTATAAAAACCACGCCGAAATCTTAGTCCATTTTCAGCCCATCCAGATTGACGATTTGAATTCCGAGGGTGGGGCATTGTCACCGGCCCTCCTAACTTGATATAATACCCCCGCTGTCATACAACTTCATTTAGGGAGCCGAATGAAACGAAGTTTTACCATCGCCGTTCTTCCGGGCGACGGGATCGGCAAAGAGATCGTGCCGGAGGCGGTGAAAGTCCTGGAGGCGGTCGGCCGTCTGCACGGACTCGCATTCAGTTTTAAAGAGGCCATCGTCGGCGGCGGAGCGATCGATCTTCACGGCCGCCCGCTTCCGGATGAGACACTGGCCGTGGCCAAGGAGGCCGATGCGGTGCTTCTGGGCGCCGTCGGCGGGCCGAAATGGGACGGCCTGGATGCATCCATCCGGCCCGAGAAGGCGCTGCTCGGGCTGCGTGAGCAGCTCGGGCTTTACGCGAATCTTCGACCGGCGCGGCTGTTCCCGCAACTGATCGATGCCTCGA
>CAKKOZ010000039.1:0-6983 GCA_919901335.1 Nitrospiria bacterium
CGTCCTGCGCCCGCCGACATAAAAACACGCGCGTTGGGCCGGGGCGGCGGAAGGGGATGATTACGGAAGAATTTCATGCGCGTTTTGGCGACCGGCGAGGGAGGAGGGATGCCAGCGGTTGGAGCGGTACCGGATCAGCAGCAGGACCATCCGCACGACCCAGTCCACCACCATAATGCCCCAGACGAACGGCAGGGAGAGATGCAGCACGACCGAAAATAGATAGGCCAGCGGAACACGGACCAGCCAGCTCCCGACGACTGTGGTGAATAAAAGGTATCGCGTGTCGCCGGCCCCTTTCAATGACCCGGAAAGCACCATCGTGATCGCGAGCGGGACCTGGAGGATCGCCACGATTTTCAAAAACTGTGTTCCCAGCCGGATCACCTCCGCGTCGCTGGTAAACAGGCGGAGCAGAAGGTATGGGAAAAAGAAGAAAACCATCCCCATTCCGGCCATCAGCATCACGGCAAAGCGATTGGCTTCCGAATTGACGAGATGGGCCCGGTCGCGTTGATGGGCGCCCAGGCTCTGGCCGACCGCGGTCGTCACGGCGATCGAGAGGCCGTATCCGGGCATGAACGACAGCGCCTCGATCGAAAGCCCGACCTGATGAGCGGCATAGGCCGTCGTCCCGTAGAGCATGATCATCTTGAGATAGAGGGCCTGGCCGGCCTGCTGCAGCGCGCGGTCGCCGAAAACCGGCAGGCCGATCCGGATCACCTCTCTTAATAGGGCCAGGTTGAACCGTCCCGCGTGGATAATTCCCCGACGATAGAGCACCCCGAGGAGGATCAACATCCCGACGCCTTCCGAAATCCCAATCGCGATCGCCGCGCCGATGAGGCCCAGCCGGGGCGCGCCCCCAAAACCATACCATGAACCGTAGATCAGGGGATAGGCGATCAGAACATGCAGCACATTGATTAATACGACCACGAAAAAAGGGGTCCGCGTGTCCCCGACGCCGTACAGAATGTTACAGAGAATGTTCACGAGAGCCGTGAATCCGAACACCGCGAAGATGATCTTGATGTAGTCGTCGGCCAGGCCGAGCACGACCGGTTCCGCTCCCAAAAACACGGCTCCCTGCTGTCCGAAATGCCAGCCGGACAGGCTGATCAGAAGCGAGAGACCGAGGCCCAACAGGATGGATTGAAAGGCGATCCGCGCGGCTTCGGGCTGCCGCCGGCCGCCGTAGAGCTGTGCCATGACGACCGTTGTGCCGGACGACAGCCCCCAGATGACGGTCATCGAGATGAAGATGAGGAGCTGACCGATGCCCACGGCCGTGATCGCGGTCGCGCCGAGGCCGCCCACCAGGAAGATATCGATAATGCCGATGGACCGCTGCAGCAGGCTGCTCAAGATAACCGGCAGGGCCAGTGTCATAATCTCACGCCGAATCTGTTTGCGAAGCGGTGCCATTATTTTCATTATAGTGTATTTCAGCTCGAAATCAAATGAGGGTCGTGCCTCCATTTCCAACGGTCGCGGGATGTGATATAGTCGTCCCCATGCCGTCGAAAACCGATCAACGCATCTTTCGCGATACCGCGATCAAGGCCGCAAAGGCGGGCGGGAAGGTGCTGCGGGGACTCTTTGCCAAAGAGATCCGGATTGAGTATAAGGGCGAGAGGAATCTGGTGACCGAGGCGGATCGCGCGGCCGAGGCGATTGTCATTCGAACCCTCCGAAAACAGTTTCCGGATCATCGGTTCCTGGCCGAAGAAGGCGGCGCGCAGGACTCGGCCGGGTCGGTCGGATCCGTTCACAAATGGATCATTGATCCGCTGGATGGAACCACGAACTTCGCGCACAGCTATCCGACCTTCTGTGTCTCGATCGGGCTGGAGATCCGGGGCGAAATCGCCCTCGGTGTCGTGTACGATCCACTTCGTGAAGAAATGTTTCTTGCCGAGGAGGGCCGAGGCGCCACCTTGAACGGCCGCCCGATCCATGTGTCAAAGACGGAAAAACTAAAGGCCAGTTTACTGGTGACCGGTTTTGCCTACGATGTCCGGGAAGACCTCACGAACAATCTGGATCATTTCACCCACGTCAGCCTCCGGGCTCAAGGTGTGCGGCGAACCGGCTCAGCCGCGCTGGATCTCTGCTATGTGGCCTGCGGCCGCTTTGACGGGTTCTGGGAAATGAAGCTCGCGCCCTGGGACACGGCGGCGGCATTTCTGATCGCCACCGAGGCCGGGGCGACCGTGACCGATTTTAACAACCGCCCGTATAACATCTACTTAAAAGAGATCCTGGCCACCAACGGCCGGATTCATCGGGAGATGGTTGAGGTCCTCGGACTCAAGCGCCGGTCCAGGCCCTGAACGTCTCATGACCTCCCCGGCCTCCCATCCAACGCCCTTCCCACCGACGCGGAAAGAGATCTGGGCCTGGTGCTTTTACGACTTCGGGAATTCGGCCTTTACGACGATCATTGTCACAGTGGCCTACAGCGTCTATTTTACCCAGGTGGTGGCCCAGGGGCAGAGCCCGGAGGCCTTGTGGGGGCGGGGCTACGCGCTTTCCATGATCTTAGGGGGGCTCCTCTCACCGGTTCTGGGGGCGCTCGCGGACTATTCCGCCACGCGAAAACTCCAGCTGATCCTTTTCACAGTCCTGACCCTGATCCCGACCACCCTGATGGTGACGGTCCGCCCGGGAGACGTTCTCCTGGGCATCGGCCTTTTCGTCCTCGCGAATCTGAGCTACAATACCGCGCTGGCCCTCTATGACTCGTTCCTCAAGGACCTGGCCGACTCGTCCAACATGGGCCGGATCTCGGGATACGGATGGTCCTTCGGATATATCGGAGGGCTGCTGTCGCTTCTTGCGGTCTATCCCTTCATCCAGGGCGGGTACGCCGGCGAGGATCCCTGGGTCTACCGCCTGAGTTTTCCGATCACGGCCCTCTTCTACCTCGTCTTTTCGATCCCGGCCTTCCTCTATCTCAAGGAACGCCGTTCCAAGCCGCCGGCCGACCGACGAATATCCTACTGGTCGGTCGGTTTCCGCCGCGTCGGCCGGACCTTTCACGAGCTGCGTCGATTCAGGGAATTATCCAAGTATTTTATTTCCTTCCTGATTTACAGCGACGGAATCCATACCATCATTGTCTTTGCGGCGATCTTCGCGACGAAGGTCCTGGAATTTACGCCGGCCGACCTGATCCTCTATTTTACCGTGATGCAGCTGAGCTCGGCGGCGGGGGCCTACCTCTTCGGTTTTGTGACCGACCGCATCGGCCCGAAGCGGACCATTCTGATCACCCTCGTCGTCTGGATCGCGATCATCGGATGGACCTATTTTGTCCGGTCCAAGGCCGAGTTCTACCTGATCGGCCTGACGGCGGGGCTTTCGCTGGGCTCCAGCCAGTCCGCCAGCCGGACGCTGCTGGGTCTGCTTACGCCGGTCCGCCGGAGCGGCGAGTTCTTCGGATTTTTTTCATTGACGGGTAAGGTGGCGGCCACGATCGGGCCGCTGCTGTTCGGCGAGATCGCGGCCCGGACGGGCGATCTCAGGCTGGCCGTTCTGTCGATCGGGCTTTTTTTTATTGCCGGTTTTTTGGGACTGCTGACCGTGAACGAGAAAGAGGGGATCGAGGCGGCCCGGTCCTCGTGAGGCTCAGCGCTGAGGATGCCGGTTGGCGATCTTCTTCTGAACCTCTTGCCAATCCTTCTCGGTGATCTTGAGGAAGGTCTCAACCACCCTGGGGTCGAACTGCGATCCGGAGCATCGAAGGATCTCATCCCGGGCCGCCTGGGCCGTCAAGGCCTTGCGGTAAGGCCGATCGGTCGTCATGGTATCGAAGGCGTCCGCCACTGAAAAGATCCGTGCCCCCAGCGGAATCTCCTCTCCGCGAAGACCCTTCGGATAGCCCTGCCCGTCGAAACGCTCATGATGACTGAAAACCATTTTGACGGCGGCGCCTAAAAAACCGATCTGTTTGAGAATGTCGTAGCCGATGGAGGGGTGACGCCGCATCTCGTCCCATTCCTCCGCCGTGAGTTTTCCGGGCTTGAGGAGGATGATATCGGAAACGCCGATTTTTCCGATGTCGTGCAGGAAGGCGCCCCGATAAATTTCCTGCCGGTCCGTATCCGGAATTCCCAAAGAGTCCGACAATAAGACGGTATACTGCGCGACGCGTTTCGAGTGATTGCCGGTTTCGTGTTCGCGTGCGTCCAGCGCGGCCACCAGCGCCTCGAGGGTATTGTCGTAATTGAGCTCCAGCGCGTCCAGCGCGTCCTGAAGCTTGGCGGTCCGCTCAATTACTTTCGTCTCGAGCTCTTCCTGGTAGCTTTTGTTTTCGATGACGAGATGTCGCTTTTCCAGCGCGCTCTGGGTGGCCAGCGTGACCTCCTCGAGATGCAGGGGTTTGATGAGGTAATCATACGCGCCCAGCTTGAGGCAATTGATCGCGATCTGGGAATCGTCCAGCGCGGTGATCATCAGAACGGCGGTGTCCGGCCACCGGGCCTTCACGGCCTGGAGGAGCCAGACCCCGTCACGGCCGGGCATCCGGATATCCGTGATCACCAGGCCGTGGGGGTCCGTTTCCAGGAGGTCCATCGCGCGCTGCGCATTTTCGGCGATGGTGCACGGATGTCCGACCTTGGTTAGATGGCGGGACAAGATCGTTCGGATGTTGGGTTCGTCATCCACGATCAGAATTTTTTCGTTTTCTTGCCGCATGCGGCTCATTCTACACCATAAACGGGGTCGGCGTGAAGGTCAGAATGAAGATCGCAAGCGAGATCCACCCGATGATCCGCCGGTTGCGGTCGAGAGGACGGTCCGAATCCATCACCGGCGGGTGGTTGATTCCAAAGATCAGCGGGAGGACGGCCCAGAGAAACCAGCCCGGCCAGCCGTAGATTCCAAGCAGTATCAGGACGGGAATCATGATGAGCGAGATGGTACGATGGCGCCGGCCGAAGACGGCGTAGACCACATGACCGCCATCGAGCTGCCCGATCGGAATCAGGTTCAGGGCCGTGACGAACAGTCCGATCCAGCCGGCGAAGGCGATGGGGTGCAGAAGCACATCGTAATGATCCGGAATGGAGCCGATGACAATTTCCGAGATCAACGAAAAGATCAACGGGGCGCCGAGTTTCATGCCCGCCGTCGTTGTCGTTTCAACCACCGTTGAATAATGCAGTCCGATCGCCACGGCCAGAATCGCGATGACAAACCCGGCGATCGGTCCGGAGGCGCCGATATCCAGCAAGGCGCGTTTGTTGACGATCGGCGAGGTCATCCGGATGAAGGCGCCGAAGGTTCCGATGATGGACGGCGCCGGGATGAAGTAGGGCAGCGTTGCGCCGACGCCGTGATAGCGCGAGGTGAGATAATGTCCCATTTCGTGGGTCAAGAGAATAGCCATCAGTGTGAAGGAAAAAGAAAACCCTTGGACGAGTCCGTCCGGATGCTGGAATACGTTGACGCCTTGCTGAAGCGCGCCGGCCAGGAGCGTGGTGAAGACCGTCGTGATGAAAAGGAGCAGGTTAACCCAGGGGAATCGTTTACGGACCCCGGCCTCGTCACTCGATTCAAACGACGCGGCGGCGGTCAAGGGAGGGGATGCGGGTTCATCAATCGGGATGGGATGTGCGGACGGTTGTTCCATCGGAGGGCTCTTATTTAAGGGGTCTCTGCTTTACGGATCTGCGTGATGCCTTCCATCGGCAGTGTGACCCAGTCCATGGCCGTCTTGAGATAGACCTCGTCTTCCGAAGCGCCGGCCAGCTCGCCGCGGTAGATCAGTGCGTTGTAAACCACCTCGACCTGCTGCCCCTTCAAGCTTTCCAGTTCGTCCAACATAGCGCCCTCATCATAGTTCATTCAATGCGAAAGTTCAATGGTGGAGCAGGAACGGCTTCAAATCCCCTCTTGACTTAACGTCGGAGCGGAGACTATGATAAATCGCATATAAACCAACGATCTTTTTCATATCATAAGGAGCAATCAAGATGGCGGGTACCATGAAAGTAGATCAAACTTTGGATTGTAAAGGGCTTCTCTGCCCTCTTCCTGTGATTCGGACCAAACAGGCGGTTGACAAAATGACCATTGGCCAGGTTCTCGAGATGATTTCGACCGATCCGGGCTCGGTGGCCGATATGCAGGCCTGGTCAAGGCGAACCGGACATGAACTTCTGGAGCACCGGAAGGAGAACGACCTGTTCCAATTTTTTATTAGAAAAACCAAGTAAGGAGATTCTATATGTCAGCCACTCTGGATAAAAGCCTGAACGACCTAATTGAGGCCAAGGTCAAGGAGCTTCTCGACCGTCGCGTCGAGGCCCTGGTGGAGGAAAAACTCAAGAAGGAAAAAGAGGGCCGCCGGAAACGGCTGGCGATTGCGGTCGTTTCCAAGGGGACGATCGAAACGGCCTACTCCGCGTTGATTCTTTCGACCACCGCCGCCGCGATGGACATGGAGGCCGGCATCTATTTTTCCTTCTTCGGCCTGAACATTCTGAAAAAGGGGAATCAGGACTCGCTCAAAGTCGTCCCGCTGGGGAACCCGGCCATGCCGGTTTCCATGCCCAACATCGTGAGCGTTCTGCCGGGAATGACGGCCCTGGCGACGATGATGATGAAGCGGGAGATCAAAAAGAAGAAGATCGCCACGATACCCGAACTCATGCAGATCGCAATCGAATCCGGCGTAAAGCTTTGGCCCTGCCAGATGGCGATGGATATGTTCAATCTGAAGAAAGAGGATCTGATGGGCGGTCTGCAGGACCCGGTCGGCGCCGCCACGTTTTTGGAATACGCGGCCGAGGCCGATATCACCTTGTTTATTTAAGACCGGCGACGCGCTTGATGCACCCACGGCGGATTGACTTCCCCGTGGGTGTTTTGTTACCCTGCCGTTATGAAAAAGACTAAAGGAAAATTCGTCATCTTCGCCCACAGCGGCACCTACGATAAACTCCACCAGGTGGCCACGATCGCACTGACGG
>CAKKOZ010000039.1:7083-9746 GCA_919901335.1 Nitrospiria bacterium
CTGACGGTGGCGGAAGGCGCCGACACGGTTCTCTATATATGAATCAGGACCCCTCCCAACGATACAGCCCGTCCGTGCTTCCGCCTCGAACCTGCGACGTTTGCGGGCAGGGGGCCGATAAATTTTATCCGGTATACTCCGGCACAGACATCATGACGTTGTGCGCCGATTGCAAGGCGGATGTGGCCGGCGGAGAATAGAAGGTCGCCGTTCCTACAGGATTCCCAAGCTTGATCCTGCCGAGGCCTTGAAATACGAATAGCCTTCCGGTGGACATGAGGCCTTCTCCGGACGGGGCTCGTGCGGACAAAAACATAACCGGACGCACCAGAAGCAGGCACCCATCATACGGGGACCTGCGGGACGTCCGCACCAGGAGGAAATCATGATCGCCAAAATATTAAGCAGCGCTGTTCTGGGCCTGGATGCCCTTTTGGTGGATGTCGAGCTTGACGTGGCCATGGGCCTTCCAATGTTTACGATCGTGGGCCTGCCGGACGCCGCGGTCAAAGAGAGCAAGGATCGCGTCCGGGCCGCGCTCAAGAACACCGGATTTAATTTTCCGGTCAAGAAGATCACGGTCAACCTCGCCCCGGCCGATGTTAAAAAAGAGGGCTCGGCTTTTGATCTTCCCATGGCCCTCGGCATCCTGGTGGCGGAAGGGGTCCTGGAACCGGAGTCGGTCAAGGATTTTCTCGTGGTGGGGGAGCTGTCGCTGGACGGCAGGGTCAAATCGATCCGGGGCGCATTGTCCATTGCGGTGGCCGTGAAGGAGGCCGGTCTGGCGGGACTGATCCTCCCGATCGAAAATGCGGCCGAGGCGGCCGTGGTCGAGGGGATTTCGGTCTATGGCGCCGATACCTTGCCGCAGGTGGTTGAATTCTTAAACGGCAATCAGCCCATGACTCCCGTGACGGTGAACCTTCCGGATATCTTCTTGGAGAATGCCGTTTACGGCGATGACTTCATGGATGTGAAGGGCCAGGATCATGCCAAGCGCGCCATCGAAGTGGCCGCGGCCGGCGGCCACAATCTACTGATGATCGGCCCGCCCGGTTCAGGCAAGACGATGCTGGCCAAGCGGCTGCCGTCCATCCTGCCCGTGATGAATTTCGACGAGGCGATTGAGACGACCAAGGTCCATTCCATCGTCGGCCTCCTCCCGGAGCGGCGGCCGCTCCTTGCGACCCGTCCCTTTCGTTCTCCCCATCATACCATTTCGGATGCCGGACTCATCGGCGGAGGCCAGGTGCCCCGGCCCGGAGAAGTGAGCCTTGCTCATAACGGCGTGCTTTTCCTGGATGAACTGCCGGAGTTCCGGAGAAACGTATTGGAAGTCTTGCGACAACCGCTCGAGGATGGGCGCGTGACGATCTCGCGGGCAACGGCGTCCCTGTCCTACCCCGCCCAGTTCATGCTGCTTGCAGCGATGAACCCCTGTCCATGCGGCTTCTTCACGGATCCCGCCCATGCCTGCGTCTGCACGCCGTTGCAGATTCAACGCTATCGCGCCAAGGTCTCCGGGCCGCTGCTGGACCGCATTGACATCCATCTGGAGGTGCCGGCCGTTCCGTTTCGGGATCTGTTGGTGGAGCGGGAACGGGAGGATTCGACGACGATCCGCCAACGCGTCAGTCGCGCCCGCGTCCTGCAGCAGGAGCGGTATAAGAACGACGGGATCTACTGCAACGCGCGCCTGCGGCCGCGGCAGCTCAAGAGGTACTGCGCACTGGATGAAGACGGGCGGAAGCTGATCGAGCTGGCCATGAACAAACTGGGTCTCTCGGCCCGGGCCTACAACCGGATTCTGAAAGTGGCCCGTACGATCGCCGATCTTGAAGCGAAAGAGCGGATTGAGCCGTCCCACCTCTCCGAAGCGATCCAGTACCGCACCCTCGACCGAAGGAATTATGTCTGAAATAGATCGCCCTCGAAGACCGGCCGGACGGGACGACGAGGGTGAGGCGGTAGAGTGCGAACACTGGAATAACTTGAGGTTTTTAGATAGAATGGTTCCATGCGCATTTATCTCGATGTGTGTTGTCTCAGCAGGCCGTTTGATGATCATACTCAGGATCGTGTGCGCCTGGAGTCGGAAGCGGTCCTTGCCATTATCAGTCATGGGTTGGCAGAACATTGGACCTTGCTGAACAGCGAGGTGATTGATCTGGAGATATCCAAAATACCGGATAGCGGCAGAACGGAAAGAGTCCGTTTGTTTTCCTCGGTGCTGCGGCCTCGGATCGGCGTCGACGAAGCTGCAACCAAGCGAGCCGACCAGCTTAACGCTTTGGGTTTTAAACCCTATGACGCGCTGCACATCGCGTGTGCTGAAAAAGGAAGAGCCGATATATTATTAACCACGGACGATGATCTCATAAATAAGGCCTCTCAGAACAAAGGGATTCTTAGAGTGCGATTGGATAATCCCCTCGCTTGGTTGATAAAGGAGATGAAAAAATGAGCACGGAAACTTTAAACCCGATCACGATCAGGAAACGGGGGCTGCAAGCCCTGGCGAAGGCTCTTGGTCCCGTGGGCATGGTTCGCTTCCTTCAGCAGTTCGAAGGCGGGACAGGGGACTATACCCGGGAGCGATCGGCCTGGCTTGAGGATAGAGACATTAAGGCTGTGATTAAGGAAATCAAGATCCAGCGCCGGAA
>CAKKOZ010000040.1 GCA_919901335.1 Nitrospiria bacterium
GCCTTGACCTTTCCCGGAGCGCGCCGTATAATGCCGCCATGGTTGTCAAAAACGGTTTCGGGCTCGTCGTTCTGGTCGGAATTCTTCTCGCAATTTCCGGATGTGAACATGCGCCGGTCAAACCCACGGAAGATTTGAAGCGCCTGCAGCAAATCGACGTGTTCGTCGAAAACCTGCGCGGGGCCTACGAGGGCCGGAACCTTCAAGCCTTCTCGGCGCTGTATCCCGATGAACGCGCGGATGACCTTCGAACGATCGCCGCCTTCATGGATTCGGCGAGCGCGCCGCGCCTGGATTTTGTGATCGATCAGATCGTCCTTCAGGACGAAACCGTTCGGGTCTCGCTCCACTGGGAGCTTCGCTGGAAATCCGAAAAAGCCGGCCCGGTGAAACAACGCGGCAACGCCTTCTTCCAACTCGCCGGAAAGTCCGACCTGCGTCTTCAGGCCATTGGGGGAGACAATCCCTTCACGGCCCCCGCATCCTACCGGGCCTCCGTGCCATGACCGCTCCCTCCGCAAGCGATCCCGCTCTTGAGACGACTGATTATCTTGTGATCGGAAGCGGCATCGCCGGCCTTCGGGCGGCCATTGAGCTCGCGCCGCACGGCCGGGTCCTGATCGTGAACAAGGGAAAGCCGCCGGAGAGCGCCTCGGAATTCGCACAGGGCGGAATCGCGGTGGTTCTCGATCCGCAGGACAGTATTGAGGCGCATATCTCGGACACCCTCCTTGCCGGCAAGGGCCTCTGCCGACCGGAGGCGGTGGAGGTCCTAATCAAAGAGGGACCGGACCGGGTCCGGGAATTAATTCGGTGGGGCGCTCGATTCGACCGGGAACAGGACCGGTATATCCTGGCGAAAGAAGCCGCCCACCGTTCCGCCCGGATCCTTCGGGCTCAGGGCGATGCCACCGGAACCGAGATCATGCGCGCACTGACGGGAAAGGCGCAACAGCTTCAGTCCATCCGCTGGTTGGTCCAACATTTCACGGCCGATCTGCTTGTGGAGGAAGGCCGGTGCATCGGGGCGGTTCTGCTGTCCGAATCCAAGGGGGTCCGGGCGGTCGGCGCCAAGTCGGTCGTGTTGGCCAGCGGCGGCGCGGGCCAGGTCTATTTGCGCACCACGAATCCGCCCGTTGCCACGGGGGACGGGATGGCGATGGCCTACCGCGCCGGCTGCGCTCTCGAGGACATGGAATTCGTCCAGTTCCATCCGACGGCGCTCGCGCTTCCCAACGCCCCCACTTTTCTTCTGACCGAAGCCATGCGGGGCGAGGGGGCAATCCTGCGCAATCCCCGGGGCGCGGCCTTTATGAAGCGGTACGATCCGGCCGCCGAGCTGGCCACACGGGACGTCGTCAGCCGGGCGATCTGGCAGGAGATGCAGGCCGGCAACACCTCCCATGTTTATCTGGACGTCACCCATTTGAATGCGGCCTTTATCCGAAAACGATTTCCTACCATCACCCAGACCTGTCTGCGGTATGGACTGGACATCACCCGAACGCCCATTCCGGTTGCGCCCAGCGCCCATTTCATGATCGGAGGGGCCACGACATCGCTGACGGGAGCCACCTCCCTCCACGGGCTCTATGCCGCGGGCGAAGTCGCCTGCAGCGGGGTCCACGGCGCGAACCGGCTGGCGAGCAATTCCTTATTGGAAGGGCTGGTCTTCGGGGCCCGGGCGGGCGAGGCGGTCGCCGCCGCGTCTTCTGAACACGCGGTCGAGATCTCGGCGATTCAATCCGCCCTGGCAAAACGACTGCCGGAATGGATCGCCCGCCGGTCCGTTTTTCCGGCGGCGTTGACGACCGCGGCGTATCGACTGAAAGAAATGATGTGGAATCAAGTCGGCATTGTTCGCGATCAGGCCTCGCTCACCCAGGCGTTGAAGCGTCTGGAAGACTGGGAATCCCTCTCGACCGCTCCCATTGCGTCCCAGGCGGAGGGGGAATTTAAGAATTTGGTGACGGTGGCTTTGTTGATCGTACGGGCGGCTCTGTTGAGGAAGAACAGCATCGGCGCGCATCACCGCTCGGATGATCCCGAGCCGGGGAAATCCCCCGATTCCCGTCATATCGCATTCCATGGGCCCGATCGCCCGAAGGGCTACTGGGCGTAGGCTACCCGATAACGCCGGGTATCCTGATACTGTTCCGGGACATTGGTATAGATCACATGGCCGCCGCCGGGGGAGACAACTTGATAGACCGACGTGCGGGCAGGCTCTTTTCCACGATAGGTTTTGTAGGCCGCCATGACTTTTTGAATATACCGATGGGTCTTTTCAATGGGCGGGACCTGGCCGTACGACTCCACTCTCTTCGCGCCGGCATGATAGGCCGCCAGGGCCAGCGTCAGATCGCTGTTGAAACGGCTCAGGAGATCACTCAAATGTTTCACCCCGCCGGAAATATTTTCGGTCGGGTTAAATGGGTTTTGTACATCCAGGTCGGAGGCCGTGGCCGGCATGAGTTGCATCAGGCCCATCGCGCCGGCGCTCGAAACGGCCCGCGGATTAAAATCGGATTCCACCTTGATCACGGCCTTGACCAACGCCGGATCCACGCGGTAACGGCGGGAGGCGCTCAGGATGGTCTGATGAATCTCATCGGGAGAAATTGAAATCATGGCGGCCGGTTTTTGAAGGCGACGGTAGCGCGGATCGGTCGGCACATTGGTGAAATGAGCCACACCATGGGTATCCGTAAACTGATACAACTCGCCCCGGACCGGGTCGACCCATCCCGCCAGGCCGCAAATCACAAGAACGACGGCCCAGGAGATCCACCGGCCTCCCGGCATTCTAAAAGCGCAATTCATCCATCTTACGGATCGGCTTACAAACAGCATAACCATGTTTCTCCTTTAACGTCGTAAGGATACCATCCATCCCAAACCGTGTCAATACGCAAGGGCAGGTTTCAGAACCGCCCGAAGACTTGAACTTGACTCTAAAATACGATGATTTTATAATGAACCACCACTCCCCATTTGAAAGGAGCATGCCATGCCGCCCATCCGATGGGACCCGTTTCGAGACCGGCTGTCGCTTCAAGAACGGATGAACAAATTGTTCGAAGACAGCCTGGTCCGTTCGACCAGTCAACTCGGGGAAATACCCCAGGGCACATGGACGCCCGTGGTTGACATTCTGGAGAAGGAGGACGCGATTATTTTAAAGGCGGAACTCCCCGGCGTTCGGCTGGAAGATGTGGATCTACAGATCAAGGACGACACCCTCGTCCTCAAGGGCGAGCGACGGTTTGAGAACGATGCGAGGAAGGAAAATTACCATCGGGTGGAACGCTCCTACGGAACGTTCTCCCGATCCTTCACGCTGCCCGGCACCGTGGATCAATCCGGAATCAGCGCTAAACTCAAAGACGGCATTCTGGAGGTCCATCTCCCGAAAGCCCGGTCGGTTGAATCCAAACCGATCCCGATCGAGATCAAAAAGTAAGCCGGCACGAAGTTTCAAGGAGAGCGTTGGATGATCCAGTTTGACCGCCTCACCATTAAAGCTCAAGAGGCCGTTCTCGCGGCGCAGAAAACGGCCGAGCAGCATCAGCACCCGCAGGTGGATGCCGAACATCTTCTCGCGGCCCTCCTGAACCAGCCGGAAGGAACCGCCGTCTCGTTGCTGAAAAAACTGGGCGTGGACCCGGACGTCCTGCGCAAGGACCTCCTTCAAAACCTAAAAGACCGGCCTCAAATCACCGGGGAAGGCCTCGGTCAATTGCATGCCACGCCGCAGTTGAATCAGGCCTTCAATCAGGCCCAGACCGAGGCCGCACAACTCCGGGATGACTACATCGGCGTCGAACACCTCGTCCTCGGCATCCTGGCCGGAAACAGCCCCGCGGCGCACCTACTGCGGCGGCATGGCATGACAAAGGACCGGGTGCTGGCGGCCCTGGTCACGATCCGGGGCTCCCAGCGGGTCACGGATCAGAACCCGGAGGAGAAGTACCAGGCCTTGACGCGGTACAGCCGAAACCTGACCGACCTCGCCCGACGCGGCAAGCTGGACCCGGTCATCGGGCGGGACGACGAGATCCGGCGGGTGATTCAGGTCCTTTCCCGGCGGACGAAGAATAATCCGGTCCTGATCGGCGAACCCGGCGTCGGCAAGACGGCGATCGCGGAGGGATTGGCGCAGCGGATTGTCAACGGCGACGTCCCGGAAGGGCTGAAGAACAAACAGGTCGTCGCACTGGACCTGGGGGCCCTGATCGCGGGCGCCAAATTCCGAGGCGAGTTTGAAGACCGCCTCAAGGCCGTTCTGAAAGAAATTACGGACGCACAGGGCCGCATCATCCTTTTCATTGACGAACTGCACACGCTGATCGGCGCCGGAGCGGCGGAGGGCGCGATGGACGCCTCCAACATGCTCAAGCCGGCGCTGGCGCGGGGGGAGCTGCGGTGCGTCGGCGCGACCACCCTGGATGAATACCGAAAACATATCGAGAAAGACGCCGCCCTCGAGCGCCGGTTCCAGCCGGTCCGGGTGGCCGAACCGTCCGTCGAAGACGCCATCTCCATTCTGCGGGGCCTCAAGGAACGATACGAAGTTCATCACGGCGTCCGGATCAAGGACTCCGCGCTGGTAGCCGCCGCCATGCTCTCTCACCGGTATATCTCGGACCGGTTCCTCCCCGACAAGGCCATCGACCTGATTGACGAAGCGGCCTCGCGGCTCCGGATGGAGATCGACAGCATGCCCACCGAGCTGGACGAAATGGAACGCCGCATCCGGCAGCTTGAAATCGAGAAAGAAGCGATGAAAAAAGAGAAGGACGCCGCCGCCAAGGATCGTCTGGCCAAAATCGACCGGGGAATCGCCCCTCTTCAAGAAGACCGAACCCGTCTGCGGCTGCAATGGGAAGCCGAAAAAGAGTCCATCCGCAAGATTCGAAACGCCAAGGAAGAGATCGAGCGGGCCCGGATCGAGGCGGACAAGGCCGAGCGGGAGGGAAATCTCGGCCGCGCGGCCGAGCTCCGATACGGACGGCTGATCGACCTCGGGAAACAGCTCGAGGCCGAGAACCGCCGGCTCCAGGAGCTGCAGTCTGAACAGAAGATGTTGAAGGAAGAGGTGGACGAAGAAGACGTGGCCGAGATCGTCTCGAAATGGACGGGCATTCCGGTCAGCCGAATGCTGGAAGGCGAAATCCAGAAGCTGGTTAAGATGGAGCAGCGGCTCAAGGAACGGGTCATCGGCCAGGAGGAGGCCATCACAGTCGTTTCCAACGCCGTGCGACGGAGCCGGGCCGGCATTCAGGAACCGAACCGCCCGATGGGATCGTTTATTTTCATGGGGCCCACCGGCGTCGGTAAAACCGAGCTGGGCCGGGCCCTGGCCGAATTTCTTTTTGACGATGAGCAGGCGCTGGTCCGCATCGACATGTCCGAGTACATGGAGAAACATGCCGTGTCGAGGCTGATCGGGGCCCCGCCGGGTTATGTGGGATATGAAGAAGGCGGGCAGCTCACCGAAGCGGTGCGGCGCAAGCCCTACTCGATTCTTCTCTTCGATGAGATTGAAAAGGCCCATCCCGAAGTGTTCAACATCCTCCTGCAACTTTTGGATGACGGCCGCCTGACGGATGGCCAGGGCCGCACGGTGGACTTCAAGAACACCGTCGTGATCATGACTTCCAACATCGGCAGTCCGCAGATTCAAGAACTGGGGGGCTGGGATGAGGAAGAAATGCGCAAAAGCGTCCTGGCGGCCCTGCGCGCCCAGTTCCGTCCGGAGTTTCTGAACCGAATCGATGACATCGTTATTTTTCATCCCCTGGGACTGCCGGAACTTATCTCGATCATCGAGATCCAGATGAAAAATCTCAAAGCCCGATTGGCCGAGAAAAAGCTCTCCCTCGTCCTGACGGACCCCGCGAAAAAATACCTGGCCCAGGAGGGGTACGATCCGATCTACGGGGCCCGGCCTTTGAAGCGAATTATTCAACGCGACATCCTGAATCCCCTCGCCCTTCGGTTGCTCCGGGGGGATTTCAAGGAGGGCGACACAATCGAAGCGGATGTTTCTCCGGAGCAAAGTTTAACGCTCAATCGGGCCCGGACGGACGGAAAGCGCGCCGCATAATTTTATTGACAGGCCACTGCGGTTGTGATAAACAGAGCGATCCACCGGTCGTCCATCCACCGGCCGCAACCATAACCGATACGCGTAACCGCTTCTCCACGTCCAGGGTTCCCGATGTCTGCTTCATCTGTCGTTGCACCTTCCCATGCCAAACCGGCTCCCCAGAAAAAGGCCCTGGGTCTGGCTCTGGAAGAGTTCATGGAACACCGGCTCAAGGATTTTGTCAAACAAATGAAAGCCTCCGGCGGCCGCAATCTCCATTCGATCCTGCTTCGAGAAATTGAACGCCCCTTGATTACGGTTACGCTGAAAGAGACGAACGGAAATCAGATTCAAGCCGCCCACCTGCTCGGGATGAACCGAAACACGCTCCGGAAGAAGATTAAGGAGCTCAAGATTCGAGTTCACAAAAACACCAAGGGATAAATACAACAGATTCTGCTTGACAACGGCGGATTGAATTGATAGTTTACCCACGCTCTTGACGGACTGCCCGATCCTGAGGAAGACCCTTTCCATGACCAAGCAGGAATTAATCGAAAAGATTTCCGGAATGGCCGGCATCAGCAAAGTGGCGGCGGGAGACGCCCTGAACGCCGCGCTGGAGGGGATTACTTCCGCACTTAAAAAGGGACAAAAAGTCAGCCTGATCGGTTTTGGAACATTTTCCGTGATGAAAAGGAAGGCGCGCGTCGGCCGCAATCCAAAAACCGGCGATGTGATCAAGATCCCGGCCTGTCGCGCACCTAAATTCTCAGCCGGGAAGGGACTCAAAACCGCCGTAAAATAGCTCTCCTCCACCCAAGCCTATTGGGTTGACAAATCAAGCAGTTTATATTAGGATAGCGCCGATTTGTAGGCGCGTAGCTCAGGGGTAGAGCGCTACCTTGACACGGTAGAGGTCGGCGGTTCGAGACCGCCCGTGCCTACCATGAGCCTTGTATCAGTTTTAAATAAATAGAGCAGCGGATGAAAAGGCATCATAACGAACGGGTTGTGTGACGTTGTTATCGGACGAGTCATCATTCTGATCTAGACTCGAACACGCACATCACCGGATCGGAGCGATGCCTTTAACGTTTATCATGGCCGGTAAAATAATCATGACGCCCCCAACATCAATCACGGTCCGGTTTCCGGACGGGACGGAGCAGCGGTTCGCGAAGGACGCCCTCCTGTCCGAGGTGCTGGCCCGGGCGAAACCGCCTTGGGAGGAATCGCCCGTGGCCCTCAAGGTCAATGGAACCGTGATGGGTCTCGGGCAGCCACTGTCGGATGCTTCTTCGGAAACGGAACCGTTCGTCATCGAGCCGGTCTTTTTCTCTTCCCCGGAAGGGCGGGAGATCTACCGCCACAGCAGCGCCCATATCATGGCCCAGGCCGTGAAGGAACTCTTCCCGAACGTCAAACTGGCCATCGGGCCGCCGATCGAAGACGGCTTTTACTATGATTTCGATCTCGGGCGGCCGTTTACGCCCGCCGATCTTGAAAAGATCGAGCAACGGATGAAGAAGATTTCGGCCGCCCATCACGTCTTTAAACAGAAGGTGCTTTCAAAGTCGGACGCGATCCGATTCTTCGAGGAAAACGGGGAAACGTACAAACTGGAACTGATTCGGGAACTGCCGGAAGACGAAATTATCACGGTGTATGAACAAGGCCCGTTCACCGATTTATGCCGTGGGCCTCACGTCTTTTCAACCCAGCATGTCGCGGCCTTCAAGCTGCTCACGGCCGCGGGGGCGTACTGGCGCGGGGATGAACGCAACCCGATGCTGCAGCGGATTTACGGAACCTCCTTTCCCACGCAGGAGGCCCTGGAGACCCATCTCAAACGGATCGAAGAGATCAAGCGGCGCGACCATCGGCGCCTCGGAAAAGATCTCGACCTGTACAATGTCATGGACGAGATCGGACCGGGGTTGGTGATCTGGCATCCCAAAGGCGCGATGATCCGGAAACTGATCGAGGATTTCTGGCGGGAGCAGCATCTTCTTCACGGCTA
>CAKKOZ010000041.1 GCA_919901335.1 Nitrospiria bacterium
ACTGGCCCCGACCTCTTTCAAAAAAAGGTCCTCCAGCGAGCGCTTGTGCGGGACGAGCGAGACCAGCCGGCCGCCGTGCCGGTTGACCATCCCGAGGAGGGCGGGCACTTTCTCCTCACCGTCCACTTTGATCAGCACCTGGTTGCCCCTTCTGACCACCGCTCCTCCCAGACGCTCCGCTTCGTGAACGCCGGCCGCCGCCAAGCCGTCCACAAGGATCTCGACCAACGTCACAGAGGCGGCCCCCACCAGATCATGGACCGCCCCCACGGCCTGGAGGCGGCCCTTCACGAGAATCCCCACGCGATCGCAGATCATCTCCACGTCCGGGAGGATATGCGTGCTGAAGAAAACCGTCCTCCCCTCGTCCTTGAGACGAAGGATGATGTCCCGGACGTCCCGCCGGCCGATGGGATCCAGCCCGGACATCGGCTCGTCCAGAATGACCAGCTGCGGATCGTTGATCAGGGCTTGGGTAAGGCCGATCCGCTGCAGCATTCCCTTGGAAAACTTTCGCAACGGCACCCCACGGGCCTCCGTGAGATTCACCATCTCCAGCAGCCGATCAATCTTCTTGGACAGCACCAGCCCCGTGAGCCCGAAGAGCTGCCCGTAGAATTTCAAAAATTCCTCGCCGGTCAGATACTCGTAGAAATACGGCGACTCGGGGAGGAACCCGACCTGGCTTTTTACCGCGACGTCGCCGATCTCCCGATCCAGTATCCACGCCGTGCCGCGCGTGGGATAGATCAGCCCCAGCAGGATTTTGATCGTCGTGGTCTTTCCGGCCCCATTGGGCCCGAGAAAGCCGAAGATCTCGCCCTGCTCCACGTCCAGGTCCAGCCCCCGGACGGCCACGCTTCGGCGCCGGCTGAGCCCCAAACGAAATTCCTTGGTGAGCCCAACGATGCGGATGGGCTTCATTGCGGCCTCCGTCTGCCGTACACTTTCATCCGTTCCTTCACCTCGCTGCTTCGCACGGACTGTGTCTGCGGATCATAACGATACCACCCGCCGAACGGTTCGCGCGGCAGTTCGTGCAGGAGTCCGGGGCCCACCAGATTTTCCAGCGTCACAGGCGCGCGTTTGTAGAGCTCTCGATAGCGCGTGATGGCCTCCTCAAGCAATTGGAGATCTCGCTCCACCACCACTTCTTTCAGTCGTTGCTCCAGGACTTTCTTGACATTCTCATCCGCCGTGTGTTCATACAACTGACCCAGCAACTCGATGGCCGTCTCGGGCGTCCTGACCGAGACATACAACCGTGCCGCCAGGCTTGCGAGGTACGCCGGCGCCCCGGGCAACCGCGAGGCCCTGGAGATGTACTCGGCGGCCTTCAGATCGTCGGCATACTCGAAGTAATAGTTGAACCCGATGTAAAAGGGGAGCGTCCAGACCTCAGGATTGCGCTGCATTCCTTTCTCCAGAATCCGATTGCTCTCCTCCGGCATGCCCACCAGCGTCGTGAGCGCGATCCCGCCCGCCTCGTACACGCGGACAAACAGAGGGTCCAGCGTCGTGATGACATCAAGGGCATGGGCGATCCAGCGTCCGGCCTCCTCCGAGACCTTGCGTTCCCCCATCGCCTGGATGGCCTGAATCCACAAGAAGTCCGCCACCACTTGTTCGTATCCCAATACCGCCACCCGAAGATACTCGCCTTGGGGCAGATACATGAACCGTTGCAATTTCGGCGTGGCCATCCTCTGGTAATCGAGCCCTGTTTGAAAAAGGTGCAGTACCAGTATGAGAAGAAGCCCGACGGCTCCGAAAACAGTATGCCGCAGGACCTGGCTCATGATGAGGTCGCCAAGCCCAACGACCGCTTGAGAGGTTCGTGATCGACATCCAAGTACTGTCGCTCCAGCGTGTTCAAGACACGCCCTTGGTAGCGTTCTTTGATTTTGAGAATCTCGGTGTATTCCAGGAACGCTACGTCTTTCTGTCCCTCCTTCACGGCAACTTCAGCGAGGAGGATCCGGGCCGGCAGGAAATTGGGTTCGTAACTTATTGCCAGTCGCAACCAGCTCTTTGCTTGCTCCCCGCGCTCCTGCGCCAACCGGAGTTGCCCCAGCTCAAGGTAATTGAATGGGGAATAGGGATCCAACTGCATCGCCTGTTCATAATAGGCCGCGGCTTTTCCCAACAGCGTCTCTCGTTTGGCGCCGGAATCAGCGTGGTCAGCCAGCAGGACATAGAGCTTCCCCAACCGGTGCGCATAGCGACCATCCAGGGGATTCAGGTCCAAGGCTACCCTCAGTTCCTCCACTGCACCAAGGAGCCGCGGGAGGTTGCCGGATTGCTGATAGAGACTGACTTCCACACGCGCGACCGCGTCTCGATAGGCGGTCGTCCCAGGATCAATGCGGGTAGCCCACTGATACCAGTCCAATGCCCGGGCCTCCTGCCCGACTCTCATCTCGGCTTCGCCCCTGTCGAACGTGTACCACGCAGCCGCCGGCCGGATGATGAGGAGCGCAAGCAGGGTCACCAGCATTCCGACCAGGGCCATGCGCGCCGGATGATAGGGAAACGACACGACCCGGACCGAGGCGCTTCCCGGCACTGTCAGACGTTTCAGAACCAAGATCATCCCGGCGAACAATAGCATAAGCAAAACCAATGCCGGCTCATGAAACACCGAGTCCACGGCCCCATGGACAAGGATCCCCAGACACCCTCCCGTCAGACCGATCACGACGCTACGCTCCCACCCTTCAATCTCACCGTTCAGAGTCTCCCGGATTTCGCGGCCCAAGAACCCGATCCCCATGAGAAGGAGCGCCAACCCTGGAAGACCCAACTCCACGGCCATCTGCAGGTATTCATTATGCGCCGATTCAGCCCGTTTGCCATAGCGGGCGATCGCGCCTTCGACAGGAAATCGGTATTGGAATGACGTGTATTTGTAGAGACCCAGACCGACTCCCCACGGATGATCAATGATGCGCTGAAGCGAATTCTTCCAGATGTCCTGCCTGGTATACGCGTAGGGATCCTGTGTCCCCACCGAAAGAATACGCTGTTGCAGGGGATTCGGAATGACCCAACCAACGAACAGGCACAGAACGAGAACACCCAGAAAAACCTTGCCGTACCGGCAAAAACCAACAAACCCCACTGCCACAATGAACGCCAGCAACGCGCCCCGTGATTGAGCAAGGACGACCGCAAGCGCGGTCGCGCCTGCCGTGAGCCACAGCAACGGCGTCTCCCCTCGCATGCGGTCCTTCCGCTGCGAGTAGTGCAGCAGGCCGAAAGCCAATGCGAACATGGCCACTTCATAGGTTGCGTAGAAATTGGGGTTGAAAAAGGTTCCCGTGGCTCTGGGCTGCGACAGCCCCCAGAACTGATAAATCCCCACCGTTGCTTCGAACACCCCCATCCCCAGGCACACCATCACCAGCCACCGCAATTGCCCCGGGGAGTCTACACGCTGCACCACCAACACCAGCATCAGCCCATAGCTGGCGATGCTGAGGAGCCATTGGAGGCCAACCGCCGTGTACGGGGATGAGACGACGGAGAGAAGGGACCACCCGACAAAGGCCAAGATGATCGGGTAGAGACGGCTCCAGCGCAGACTGAGCCGCCCTGACTTCCTGGACCCAACAAACCATGCGGTCAGAACGCCGAGAAGAACAAGGCGGATGACCAGAACCGGGAAGTGGGTGGTGCCGCCGTCGATCAGCGGCGCGAAGAGGGTGAGGCCACCCACAACAAGGAGCGAACTATGATCTCGACAGAATGCTCGGGCCGGCATGAAGGCACGTCACAACGCACATCCGCCCTTCTGAGGGTTCGACAAGACAGAGGCGAGGAGCCTCACGGCTCCTCGCCCCCAACGGCCCCTTCAGCTTGCGTAAACCTTAGCTGGTGACATCGTTTGAGGGGTTCGCCAGAGTCCTGGCGTCGTTGATCGTCCAGTCATCGCACGTGACATCCCCATCAATATTCCCCACCGCTGCCGCTGTAAATCCTAGCGCGGTGGCCGCGGGGGCCGCGGCGCCGGTCGGTACAACAGTATTGGCACCCAATGGACCTGTGCATCCGGCCGAGGTGCCGGCGAGTGAATCAGCTATCCACCACATGTAGTACTTGCCTGCCCCCGACCGCGCATAGCCCAGGGTATTAAAGGTCGTAGCCGCATAGGTGTTATTCTCAGCGAAGTAGGAGGCCGCCGTCGTGAAGATGGCGCCGAGGTTCACCTTCGCCTCCGACTGCCGGGCCTTGGACTGGTAGGTCATGAAGTTCGGGATGGCGATCGCCGCCAGAATCCCGATGATCGCGACCACGATCATCAACTCGATCAACGTGAAACCCTGATTTCCCTTCACTCGTCTAATCATTGCACTCTCCTCCTTGTGGCTGAACGTTACCTTAACAACCCACGACCCAGCCTACCCCAAATAACTCAGCCAGGTCCCCAGTTGTCTGTTAGAATATGCAATCACTGTGCCCACAGCTTACCATCTCTTTCATTTTGAATACATTGAAATTTTCGATAGCCATTCCGGCAATCCTCCACTACACGAACAATTTCCGCCCCTTTCATGACGATAACTTGTCGCTCCCAGAGTGGTAGCGGGCGCCCGTCGACTAGAGACTTACATCGGGGACAGTATTCGTGAGACTT
>CAKKOZ010000042.1:0-3163 GCA_919901335.1 Nitrospiria bacterium
ACCGGCGCTTTATCTTCCTTGACAGAGACTTTTTTAAACAGATATAATCGAGCAGGCGAAACTCGATCATCGCTTGTTTGAGGTTAAATTATGAACGCTCTTTTTTTTAAGATTACATTAATCTGCTATTTTCTCGGCACACTGGCTTTTCTGGCTTATCTTCTGACCGGCAAAAAGGAGTCGCTCTCCCGCTTTTCCCTGGTCACCACAGGCATCGGCTTTGCGTTTCACACCATCACGTTAATCACACGATTGTTTGAGGTGGGCTACGTCTCCCTGACCCATCTTTCCGACGCCATGGATTTTTTTGCCTGGTCCCTGGTGATGGTCTTTCTGCTCGTGGAGTTCCGCTTCCGCATTCATGTGCTGGGCTCTTTTGTCCTTCCCATCGCGCTGATCTCGCTGCTCTCGGGGGCCGTGCTTCCGACCGAAATACGGTCGCCCGATACCGTCATGCATAGGGCCTGGGTCTACCTCCATACCGCCCTGGCCCTGCTGGGCGCCGTGGGTTTTGCCATCGCCTTTTTGGTGGGGATGATGTATCTCATCCAGGAACGACTGCTCAAGTCCAAGCAGTTCAATAATCTTTACAACAAACTTCCGTCCCTGGATCTTCTGGATGATCTTAATCACAAGGCCGTGATTTTGGGCTTTGGTCTTCTCACCCTGGGCATCATTATCGGAGCGTGGGGCGCGGGGTACGTCTCGGGTTGGTTTTGGGACCCCCGCAAAGTTTTTTCGTTGGCCATCTGGCTTTTCTACCTGATAGTGCTGCACGGGCGGATCACCGTGGGATGGCGCGCCAAAAAAGCGGCCTACCTGGCCATCATCGGTTTTGTCGGGGTGATCTTATCGTTCGTGGGCGTCGACCTGATATGGAAAGGCCAACATTCGTTCCTGTAAGGGAGTATTTTTTGGATATCATTGTTGTCGGATTAAACCACAGAACCGCGCCCATCGAAATCCGCGAAAAGCTCTCGATTTCCGATGCCCAGCTCCGTGAAGCCCTGATCCGGCTCAAATCCTGTCATGGAATCGACGAGGGACTGATTCTCTCGACCTGTAACCGGGTGGAAGTTTGCGCCGCGGTTCAGCATATCCCGACCGGCTTCCAGCGGATCAAAGAGTTTTTCGAAGACCACCATACCGGCCTATCCCATGAGGAATGGAACGCGTACCTCTATCTGTATTCCGAGGACGAAGCCATCCGGCATGTCTTTCGCGTCGCCTCCAGCCTGGACTCGATGGTGATCGGCGAACCGCAGGTTCTCGGTCAGCTCAAAGAGGCCTTCGATGTCGCCATGCGCCAGAAGGCGACGGGGGTGATTCTCAACAAGGTTTTTCGCAAGGCGATCTCGGTGGCCAAGCGCGTCCGCACCGAGACCAAGATCGCCGAGAACGCGGTCTCCATCAGTTTTGCGGCGGTGGAGCTGGCCAAAAAAATCTTCGGCCGGCTGGACGGAAAAGAGGCCCTGCTGGTGGGCGCCGGAGAGATGGCCGAGCTGGCGGTGCGTCATCTGGTAGACAACGGCGTCAAGAAAGTGATGATCACCACGCGCAACTTCGACAACGCGATCGATCTGGCAAAACGGTTCAACGGGATCCCCCTCCGGCTGGAGGAATTCCCCCGGTACCTGGCCGAGGCCGACATACTGATCTGTTCCACCGGCGCATCGCACTACGTCATCACCGAGTACCATATCAGCCAGGCCATTCAGCGGCGAAAGAACCGACCCATTTTCCTGATCGACATCTCGGTGCCCCGGAATATTGACCCGCGCGTGAATCGGATCGACAACGTTTTTCTGTACAATATTGACGACCTTCAGTTGATTGTGGACGCCAATCTGGAAGGACGGCAAAAGGAGGCCCTGAAGGCGGAAGAGATCGTCTCGGAAGAGCTGACGGGCATGAACCAATGGCTCAAATCGCTCGAGGTGGTTCCAACCATCACGGCCCTCCGAACCAAGGCGGAGGACATCCGGCGCATGGAGGTGGCTAAATTTTTAGCCAAGCTGGGCGAGCTGACCCCCGAGCAGCGCGAGACAGTCGAGGGACTGGCCGCTTCCATCATCAACAAACTCCTCCATTCGCCGCTGGTGGTCTTAAAAGACGAAGCCCGTTCGGAGAACGGCGCACGGTACGCCGAAGCCGTCCGCCGATTATTCAACCTGGATAAAGACCTTCCCCATTCCCCTCATCGGACGGCCTCCGAAAAAGAAGACGCCGCCGATCCGGGCGAAGAAAAGGCGTGAATCCATAAGATGTCGCAGCCACTCATCATCGGCACCCGGGGCAGCGCGCTGGCCCTCTGTCAGGCCCACCTGATCAAGGAGGAACTCGAATCGGCCGACCCCGCTCTGGAGGTTCGATTAAAAAAGATCAAGACCACCGGCGACAAAATCACGGACGTCCCGCTGGCCAAGGTGGGTGGAAAAGGTCTGTTCGTGAAGGAGATCGAGGAGGCGCTTTTTCGGAAGGAGATCGGCCTGGCCGTTCACAGCATGAAAGACGTGCCCACCGCTCTTCCGGAAGGGCTCCATCTGGCCGCGATCACCCGTCGCGAAGACCCGAGGGATATCGTGATCAGCCGGAACGGAAAACACTTGCTGGACCTGCCCCGCGGCGCACGGATCGGCACCAGCAGCCTCCGCCGCCAATCCCAGATCAAGCATTGGCGACCGGATTTTGAGATGATTCCCCTCCGGGGTAATCTTGACACACGGATCAAAAAATTGGGAAAGGAAGGGCTGGATGCCGTCGTGCTGGCGGCGGCCGGGGTGCGTCGGATGGGATGGGAGGACCGGATCACGGAATATCTGGATCCCGAAATATGTCTCCCCGCCATCGGTCAAGGGGCGCTGGGACTGGAATGCCGTGTCTCGGACGGCCGGGTGAATCCGATGCTGACCCGATTCAACCACCCTGTCACCAGCCGGTGCGTACGCGCAGAACGCGCCTTTCTAAAGCGGCTCGAGGGCGGCTGCCAGGTCCCGATCGCGGCCCATGCACAGATCCGGGATGGAGAACGGTTGGTTTTAGAGGGCCTGGTGGCCAGCGTGGATGGCGCACGGATCATTCGCGACGGCGCGGTGGGCGATCCCGAACGGCCGGAAGCGCTGGGGCTGGAGCTGGCCGAGCGGCTTTTGGAACGGGGGGCGGA
>CAKKOZ010000042.1:3263-4745 GCA_919901335.1 Nitrospiria bacterium
GGCGATCCGGGTTTACTGACGATCAAAGGCAAGTCCTGCATCGAACAGGCGGATGTCATCGTCTACGACTATCTGGCGAATGAAGAGTTTATTCGCTATGCCAAACCGAATGCCGAGGTGATTTTTGCGGGGAAAAAAGGCGGAGAGTCCCATATCGATCAGGAGGAGATCAACCGGTTATTGATCGAGAAGGCCCGGCGGGGCAAGACCGTGGTCCGACTCAAGGGGGGCGATCCCTTTATTTTCGGACGCGGCGGGGAGGAAGCCGCGGCGGCCGTCGCGGCCGGAATCCCGTTTGAGATCGTCCCGGGTGTCTCGGCCGCCATCGGGGTTCCGGCCTATGCCGGCATTCCCCTGACCCATCGGGACGTCGCCTCGGCCGTCACGTTCGTCACCGGCCACGAAGACCCGGACAAAGAGACCCGCCCGGTGCCGTGGGAAAAACTCTCCGGCATCGGCACCCTGGTCTTCTTCATGGGCTTAAGCAACCTGCCCGAAATCGTGCGGCAGCTGCTCCGGCACGGCCAGACGCCCCAAACGCCGGTGGCCGTGACCCGCTGGGGAACGAGGCCGGAACAGCGAACGGTCGTTGGGACGCTGGAGGATATCGTCGATAAGGTTCGGGCCGAAGCGCTCAAGCCGCCGGCCCTGATCATCGTGGGGGAGGTGGTAAAATTGCGTCAACAACTCAACTGGTTCGAGGGCCGTCCGTTATTCGGAAAACGCATTCTCGTGACCCGGGCCCGGGACCAGGCGGTGGAGTTCACCGATCTTCTCAAGCTCCATGGGGCCGACCCCGTTGAGTTTCCCACGATCGAGGTGGTTCCCCCGGAGTCATGGGAGGCATTGGACGGCGCCATCCGAAAAATCGAGGCGTACGACTGGTTGATTTTCACAAGCGCCAACGGCGTCCTGTATTTCCTGGAACGGCTCAAAGCCGGCGGGAAGGACATCCGCGCGTTGAAGGGAGTCAAGCTCTGCGCCATCGGACCCCGAACCGCTCAAGAGATCGAGCGGATGGGGGTGCGCGTGGACCTGATGCCGGCCGAATATGTCGCCGAGGCCTTGATTGACCAGATGGGCCGACAGGAACTATCCGGCCGCCGGATTCTGATCCCGCAGGCGGCCGTGGCCCGCGACGTTTTGCCAGAGGCCCTGGCCCGCATGGGGGCCCGGGTGGATGTGGCCGCGGCCTACCGAACCATTCGCCCGACCCGTGATCTGGAATGGGTGAAAAATCTTTTGCAAGGACGTCAGATTTCTGTTATAACATTCACCAGCTCATCCACCGTCAGAAATTTCGTCGAGATGTTCGGACCGGATGAGGCCCAAAAACTTCTGAACGGGGTGGTGGTGGCCTGTATCGGGCCGATCACGGCCAAGACGGTTGAAGCCTATGGCATGACCGTCCATGTTCTGCCGAAAGACTCCACGATTTCATCGCTGGCACAGGCGATCGTGGAACATTTTACAACCCAAACG
>CAKKOZ010000042.1:4845-8970 GCA_919901335.1 Nitrospiria bacterium
TTTCCTCAATCACGTCTGCGACGACTGCGGCAGTCGCCGCTCCTCCGAACGATGGTGCAGGAGACGGCGCTGTCGGCCAAGGATTTCATTTATCCTCTGTTCGTCACACACGGCAAAGGGGTCCGGAAAGAGATCGCCTCGATGCCGAATGCGTACCAGCTTTCAATTGATTATCTGGTGAAAGAGGCGCAGGAAGCAAGCCGTCTCGGGATTCCGGCCGTGATCTTGTTCGGCCTCCCGAAAAAAAAAGACGCCCGGGGTTCGGAGGCCTACGCCCCGACCGGCATCATCCAGCAGGCCGTGAAGGCCGTAAAGGATCGCCTGCCCGAACTGGTCGTGATCACGGATGTCTGTCTTTGCGAATACACGAGCCACGGTCATTGCGGCGTCGTGAAAGAGGGACGGGTCCTGAACGATCCAACGCTGGAACTGCTGGCCCGTGAGGCGGTCTCCCATGCCAAGGCCGGAGCGGATCTGGTGGCGCCCTCCGACATGATGGACGGCCGGGTCAAGGCGATCCGCGCCGCCCTGGACCAGGAGGGCTTTGAGATGACCCCGATCCTGTCGTACGCGGCCAAATATGCCTCGGCCTTCTACGGGCCGTTTCGGGAGGCGGCCGGTTCGTCCCCCCCGATCGGGGATCGGAAGTCGTATCAGATGGATCCGCCGAATGTCCGCGAGGCGCTGCGCGAGGTGGCCCTGGACATCGAGGAAGGCGCCGATATCGTGATGGTCAAACCGGCGTTGTCGTATCTGGACGTGATTCACCGCATCCGAAACGCCTTTAACGTACCGGTGGCGGCCTATCAGGTCAGCGGCGAGTACGCCATGATCAAGGCGGCCGCGCGATTGAAATGGCTGGATGAAGACCGGGTCGTGATCGAGACCCTCACCTCGATCAAACGGGCCGGCGCGGACCTGATCCTGACTTATTTCGCCAAAGATGCGGCCCGGCTTCTGCAATCTTGAGGGGGGAATGCCCGCGCGTGGAGATGATTCGGGATCACACCAGTCACGGCAGGAAGGCGGCCTATCCGGTCGTCGCCATCGGCAACTTCGACGGGGTTCATCGCGGCCATCAGGCCGTCCTGAAACGGGCCGTTGAAAAAGCAAAGGCCAAAAAAGGAACCGGCATCGTTTTGACTTTTGAGCCGCACCCGTTGCGGGTGTTGGCGCCGACGCAGGATCTGAAGTTTCTGATGACGTTTGAGGAACGTCTGCGCTGGATCGAACGGACCGGAATCCGGCAGGTCCGAGCGGTGCCGTTTACGCGCGACTTCGCCGATCTTTCCCCTCGGGAATTCGCCCGGAAAATCCTCTGCGAGGATCTGGGAGCGAAGGAAGTGTTTGTGGGCGGCCATTTCGCATTCGGCAAGGACCGGAAGGGAACGATCCGCGACCTTCAGGCCCTGGGCGATGAGTTGGGGTTTCAGGTCCATGCCGTGGAGGCCGTTTTAGTCGGAGGGCGCCCGGTCAGTTCCTCCCGCATCCGCGAATACCTGATGGCTGGACGCGTCGCGGACGCGCGGGAGCTCCTCGGACGAGACTACAACCTGGAAGGCCGGGTCATTCCCGGCGCGCAGCGGGGACGGGCATTGGGTTATCCGACGGCCAATTTCATTCCGCCGGCCGAGCGGGTCATCCCCTGCAGCGGCATTTATGCCGTGCGCGCCGAGTTGAAAGGACGCGTCTTAAACGGCGCAGGCTACATCGGCACCCAGCCCACGCTGGGGTCTCAGGAACGGAGGGTGGAGACGCATTTCTTCGAGCCGCAGGACGATTTATACGATCTTCCCATCCGGGTGAATTTTGTGGACTGGATTCGACCGGAGCAGACGTTTAAAGACAAAGCGGAACTGGTCCGACAGATAGAAGAGGATATTCACAAAGCCAAGGCAATTCTGGAACAATAGAAAGGGTAATGCATGGAGCGAATTTTCGGGCGGCCGATCATCACACAGGATGAAATGCAGAAACGGATCCGGGAACTGGGCAACCAGATCACCAGCGATTACGCCGACAAAAACCTGCTCATGGTGGGCGTACTCAAAGGGGCCTTTGCCTTTTACGCCGACCTGGTGCGGGCGATCCGCCTTCTGCTCCGGGTTGATTTCATCGTGGTGACCAACCGGCCGACCCAAAAACGCTCGGTTGCGGGAAAGATCAAGATCCTCTCGGATCTCAGCGAGGACGTCGCCGGCCAGGACATCCTTTTGGTCGAAGATATTGTGGACTCCGGCATGACCGTCAGTTTTTTGAAAAAAAAGCTGCTGGCCCAAAAACCCCGATCGCTTAAAGTCTGCACCCTCTTGGACAAACCGGAACGCCGGAAGGTCCGGGTTTCGATCGACTATGTCGGATTTACCATTCCGAACAAATATGTCATCGGATACGGGCTCGACTACCAAAACCGGTACCGCAATCTTCCCTACATCGCCGTCATGGACAAGGTCTCCCAGGCTGAAGAGCTTTTCTATTGGCAAGAGTAAGAAATCTGTGATAGACTGCCCCTCGATTCTATCGACCGCCTCGATCCAATTTTGGGGCCCGGATTCGACAGAAAGACACGCAGAAAGGTAAGGAGGTTTTCGGAGTGAACTCGCGCATGAAAAATATGCTCTTCTGGCTGGTCGTGGGGCTTTTTATGATCCTCCTGTTCCACCTCTTTCAGACACCCACCCAGTCCCTGGAAGAGGAGATCATCTTTAGCGATTTCATGACCCAAGTGGACAAAGGCGAGGTGGCCGAGGTCATGATCAGGCCGAATCAGGTCAACGGCATTCTAAAAGACGGGAACAAATTTAAAACCTACATGGTCGAATATCCTGACCTCGTGAGGCTCCTGCGGGACAAAAACATCAAGATCGTGGCAAAACCACCGGATGAGAGCCCCTGGTACATCATCTTTCTGGCCACGTGGGGGCCTTTTGTATTGTTCCTGGTGCTCTGGTTTTTCCTGATGCGGCAGATGCAGGTCGGCGGGAATAAGGCGCTGTCCTTTGGAAAAAGCCGGGCCCGGCTCCTGACCGAAGACCGTAAGAAAGTGACCTTTGCGGACGTGGCCGGAATTAATGAAGCCAAAGAAGAGGTGACCGAGATCATCGAGTTTTTAAAAGACCCCCCCAAATTCCAGAAACTGGGCGGCCGAATCCCGAAAGGGGTACTGATCGTCGGCCCGCCCGGAACGGGCAAGACCCTTTTGGCCAAGGCGATCGCCGGGGAAGCGGGGGTGCCTTTCTTTTCGATCAGCGGTTCAGATTTCGTTGAGATGTTCGTCGGGGTCGGGGCCTCGCGGGTGCGCGACCTGTTCGAACAGGGAAAAAAGAACGCCCCCTGCATCATCTTCATTGATGAAATTGACGCCGTCGGGCGTCTCCGAGGCGCCGGGATCGGGGGAGGGCATGACGAGCGCGAGCAGACCTTAAACCAGTTGCTGGTCGAAATGGACGGATTCGAGACCAACGAGGGCGTGATCCTGGTCGCGGCCACGAACCGGCCGGATGTTCTGGATCCGGCCCTGCTACGGCCGGGCCGTTTCGACCGCCAGGTTGTCGTGTCCCGCCCCGATGTCCGGGGCCGTTTGGAGGTTCTGCGGGTCCACACGAAACGCGCTCCCCTTGGAAATGACGTCAACCTTGAAGTGATTGCCCGGGGAACGCCCGGTTTTTCCGGGGCGGATCTGGCGAACCTCGTCAATGAGGCCGCACTGCTGGCCGCCCGGATGGAGAAAAAAGTGGTCGAGATGTCCGATTTTGAAGCGGCCAAAGACAAGGTCCTGATGGGCGTGGAACGAAAGAGCATGGTCTTAAGCGAGGAAGAGAAACGGACGACGGCCTATCATGAAGCGGGCCATGCATTGGTCGCACGGATGATTCCGGGAACGGATCCGATCCACAAGGTCACGATCATCCCCCGCGGGCGGTCCCTGGGTCTGACCATGCAGTTGCCGACGGACGATCGCTACACCTTTCCGCGCGAGTTCCTCTACAACAACATCGCCATCCTGATGGGCGGCCGCGCGGCCGAAGAAATCGTGCTCAATCGGATCACGACCGGCGCCGGCAACGATATCGAGCGGGCCACGGACCTGGCCCGGAAAATGGTCTGTGAATGGGGCATGAGCGA
>CAKKOZ010000043.1:0-8626 GCA_919901335.1 Nitrospiria bacterium
CGGCGTTCGGCAATCCCTCGGGACTGACCGTCGAGATGAACGCGATCGGGCGGGGGACGATGATGCTGATCATCAGATCGTACGCCTGGGACGGGTTGAGCTGTTTCGGATCGATTTCCATGAAGACTCCTTATATAAACGACCTTAATCCTGTTCCATCGGCGGGTGGCCGGAGGCGGGGCGCCCCGTCCGCCCGCAACGGCAAGGCCAAGGTCCCTTTCGTGGAGTTCCGCGAATCAATCTTCCAAGCATACCCAGTGAGGACGGATGGGGCTGCCGAAGGACAGGACCCGCCGAATGTCACTGCCCGCGCAGCATCTCCAGAACGACGCGGGCCGTCTGCTCAAACTCATTCAGAAGGAGGTATTCGTTGACGGTGTGGATCTCGCGCATGCCGGTGCCGAGGTTCGCCACGTTCAGCCCATGCCCATTGAGGATATTCGCGTCGCACCCGCCGCCGGTTTTCCGGCAGGCAATCTGAACGCCCATCTTTTTCGCCGCCGCTAGGACCCATTTCACGACCGGCGCGTCTTCGCCCAGATTCATGCGCGGATAATCCCGCGTGATCTTTACATCCACCGTCGCATGGATTTCCCGGCCGTTCTTCATGATCCGATGGGTTTTGGCGGCTTCCCGAAAACAGTCGGCCATGTGGGACGACTGTGCCGCGAGCCTAACTTCATCGTGGCTTCGGGCCTCGCCTTGGACGACGACCCGGTCCGGTACGATATTGACCGCGCTACCGCCCTCGATCAAGCCGAGGTTCGCCGTCGTTTCAGCGTCAATCCGGCCCAGACGCATATGGGCGATCGCCTCGGCCGCCACCTGGATCGCGCTGATTCCCTCTTCCGGACAGACGCCGGCATGCGCGGCCGATCCATGCACCGTGAATTCAAGCTTATCGGCGGCCGGTCCCCGCGTGAAAAGTGAATCGGCAGGGCAACTGTCCAGAACCAGTCCATGACGGGATTGAAGCGATCCGATCTCGAGGTGTTTGGCCCCGATCAGGCCGGCCTCTTCGCAAATCGTAAAGACCACTTCGACCGGCGGATGGGGGATCTTCCGTTCTTTCAGAACCGTGAGCACTTCCAGTATGATCGCGATTCCGGATTTATCATCGCCGCCCAGGATCGTCGTGCCGTCCGTCCGGATCCGGTCGGCCTCGCGGATCGGTTGGATCCCTCGGCCCGGAACGACCGTATCCATATGGGCCGAAAGCAGGACCGGCTGGCCGGCCTTGGTTCCCGGAAACGCGGCGATGACGTTTCCGGTGTTTCCGCCGACTTGGGTTCCGGCATCATCCACGCGGACGTCGGCCTCCAGAGACTTCAGCTCGCGTACCAGCCGTTCCGCGACCTCCCCCTCTTCACGGGAGAGGCTGTCAATTTGGACCAGCTCGACAAACGTTTTGATCATACGATCGGATTGAATCACGGCGCTATCCTTTTTCCGGCTTTTCCAAAACCATTCCCTGATTGCTCTGGACGAAACCGAATCGCTCATAGAAGGGCTGCTTGTCCCGCGTGTTCAGCCAGAATTTATGGACCTTGGACAGAACGGGGTGGGACAGGACCGTCTTCATCAGGGATTCTCCCGCCCCCTGACCCTGATAGTCGGGGTGGACCACCACGTCCCAGAGCGTCGCGCGATAGACGCGGTCGGTCAGCACGCGCGCGAATCCGATCAATCGTCGGTCGTCCCAGGCTGAGAAGACATAATCCGTATTCAAAAGCATTCTCTTGATGCCGTCCAGGTCGCGGCCCGCAGCCCACGGGGCATGATGATACAGTGCCTGAAGTTGCTGGATATCCACGTCATGCCCTTCCCGTATCACCACCGCCATCGTGTTCTTCTCCTTCTACGGCAAGAATCCCGTTGACCCAACCGTCCCAATCGCCATTCCGGAAAGGGCCAGGATCCCTCCAACCATGCAGAGAAGAAAGCCCAGTCCTCCGATAAAAAACCACCGTCGCACCCGCCGCCCTTCCTCTTCGGTCAGATGGACATGGTACTGTGACGGGGATATCCACCATCCGGGCGGGAGTTGACCCCGGGGACGCAGCAGACGGTAGAGGACGATATGATAATAAAGCCCGGTCGGTATCCCTTCGATGATCCCGGCCGCCATAACGGTCAGTCCCAGTACCGTCAATGTGGAGGCCGAGAAGCTGACCTGCATCATCCATTGAACGGCCAGGACGGCCGTCACCATCAGAACCACCATCGTCAGTTCGAGCATCGCCCATTTTCTCCCGAACCGATGCGGGTCTATCCGGTTATTTCGTCACTATAGAATAAGCCCCGGGCGGTGTCAATCACGACCCGGCCGGCTCGATCGAATTGACAAAGGATCTCGCCGGTAAGATATAATGGCCGCGGAGGAGTTTCATGAAAAATCTTCTGCGGCTGGTTGCCTATATTAAACCCTATCTCAAGCGGATGGCGTTTGCGGCCGTGCTGCTGGCGGCCGTGGCCCTCACGAATCTGGGCCTGCTCTGGATCGTTCGGGATGTGGTCAACTCCTTTCTCCACACGCCCGATTCGGCGGCGTTGAACTCGGCCGTGCTGAGTCTGCTGGGTCTTTTCGTCATCCAGGGTCTGCTGACGATGGGCCACAGCTACCTCGTTGCTTTCATCGGCCAGCGGGTGGTGGCCGATTTCCGAGTCCGTCTCTTCAATCATCTGGGAACCCTGTCGGTCAGTTTTTTCGCCAAACGACGCACCGGTGAGTTGATGTCCCGGCTGACCAGCGACGTGACGGTGATCCAGAACATCGCGACCAGCGTCCCGATCGATATGGCCAAGCAGCTCGTCACGCTGGTGGGCGGCGTGTCCATCCTGTTTTATCTGAACTGGCGGCTCTGCCTGTTGATTCTCTCGATCATTCCCCTGATCATTTTTATCGGGACTTTTTTCGGCCGGAAGCTCAAACGCTTCTCGATGCACATCCAGGACCAGACGGCCGATGCCTCAACGGTGGTCGAGGAGGTCGTGTCCGGCATCCGGATCATCAAGTCGTTCGTGGCCGAGGCCCATGAAGAGGGACGGTACGTCCGGCATCTTGAAGGGATGGTCTCGACGGCTCTGGCGCGGGCGCGAATCCTGGCCGTTTTCGTCCCGTTGATCACGATCGTGACCTTCGGAGCGGCCGCCGGCATCCTGTGGTACGGCGGACGGCAGGTGATGGCCGGGGCGATCACGCCGGGCGATCTGATCGCCTTTATTCTCTATGCCGGTATTCTGATCGGCCCGTTCGGAAGTTTTGCCCGTCTCGTCTCACAGATCAAAGAGGCCCAGGGGGCGACGCAGCGCGTCTTCGAGATCCTCGACACCGAACCGGAAGTCGCGGATCTTCCCGGCGCGGGCGAGATGTCTCGGATAGACGGCCGTGTGGCCTTCCGGGAGGTGAGTTTTCGGTATACACCCGAGATCGCGGTGCTCAAAGAGATCTCGTTTGAGGTCCATCCGGGAGAAATGGTCGCACTGGTGGGCCCCAGCGGGGCCGGAAAGAGTACGCTGATCCATCTGCTCCATCGGTTCTACGATCCGACGGATGGACGGATCGAGATTGACGGTGTGGATGTCAGGACGGTCCAACGGGCCAGCCTCTATCGGCAGATCGGGCTTGTGCCGCAGGAGACGATCCTGTTCGGCGGGTCGATCAAAGAGAATATTCGTTACGGTAAGTTAACCGCGACGGATGAAGAGATGATCGAGGCCGCGAAATTGGCCAACGCGCATGACTTCATTTCGGTCTTTCCAGAGGGGTACGATACGATCGTGGGCGAGAAGGGGATCAACCTCTCGGGCGGGCAGCGTCAGCGGATCGCGATCGCGAGGGCTATCCTGAAAAATCCGCGGCTGTTGATTTTAGACGAGGCCACCTCCTCGCTTGACAACGAATCCGAAGCCGCGATTCAGGAAGCCCTCGACCGGCTCATGGAAGGGCGCACGACAGTCGTGATCGCACACCGTCTGACCACGATCCAGAAGGCCGACCGTATCTTTGTCATGGACAAGGGCCGGATCGTCGAAGAAGGAACCCACGCCGAGCTCTTAGAGCGCCGCGGGCTTTACCATCATCTCTATACGCTCAAGCTGGCGGGGATCGAGGAATAACCGTTTGCATCCCATCCAGCGATGTGTTAGTCTTCCGTCGCCATGAAACGACAGATTGTTGCAATCATCGGACGGCCGAATGTCGGAAAGTCCACGCTGTTCAACCGGATCCTGGGACGCCGGGTAGCCATTGTGGAGGACATTCCGGGCGTTACGCGCGACCGGAACTATTCCGATTCGAACTATTCCGGACGACCCTTTACGCTGGTGGACACCGGCGGACTGGATCCCACGGCCGCGGCCGGCGAAAGCATTCTGTCCCAGGTCAAGTCCCAGACGGAGCACGCGATTGCCGAGGCCGATATCCTGATCATGCTTTTTGACGGGCGCGAGGGCGTCACATCGTTGGACCAGGCGATCGTCTCCCTTCTGCGTCGTCTCAAGAAGCCGATCTTCTATGCCGTCAACAAGATTGACACGCCCAAATCCGAGCCGTTGACGGCCGAGTTCTACCGGCTCGGAATCAAGACGCTCTATCCCGTTTCGGCCGAGCACAGCAAGGGCGTGGATGAGTTGATGGAGGCGATCGAGCCTCTGTTGCCGCCGCGCTCGGAGGCGGTGGAACCGGAGGAGGCGGCCGCCGTTGCGCCCCGGGTGGCCATGGTCGGGCGGCCGAATGTCGGCAAGTCCACCTTGATCAACGTGCTGATGGGAGAGGATCGCCTCGTGACGGACGCAACGCCCGGAACGACGCGGGATTCGATTGACAGCCGGGTGCGGCACGACGACAAAACGTATCATTTCATTGATACCGCCGGGATACGGCGGCGGGGGAAAATCGAACGCGGCGTGGAGCGGTACAGCCTGTCGCGCGCGTTGACGGCGATTGAGCGGTGCGACCTGGCCGTGGTGGTGCTGGACGCGATGGAGGGAATTGTCGAGCAGGATACCAAAATCATCGGCCAGGCGTTGAAAGCCCGCAAGGGCTGTCTGATTCTGGTGAACAAGTGGGATCTGCGACGGGATGATCCGAAGGCAAGAGAGAAGGTTGCCTCGGAGCTGAGACGACGGCTGTCGTTCCTGCCTTACGCCCCAATCCTGTTTATGTCGGCTACCCAGGGGCCGCCGGTCAAGGAGATTTTTGAGAAGATTGATGCGATCATGACGGCCTATTCCCGTCGTATTTCGACCGGGGCCTTGAACCGCGCCTTCGAGCAGGCCGTCACGGCCAATCCACCGCCGCAACGTTCCGGACGACCCGTAAAGCTCAATTACATCACGCAGGCCGAGACCCGCCCGCCGACGTTTGTGATTTTTTCCAACCGTCCGGAGCAGGTCAAGGAGCCGTATCTTCGGTATCTTGAAAATTTCCTCCGCGAGACCTTTGATTTTACCGGCACGCCGCTGGCCATCCGTCTTCGAAAGAAGTCATCAGATCGGCGGTCGTGATCGAATCGGGAACGGTGGAGTCTGAGAGGAATCGTTAAGGTGAGATTGAAGACATTTATTGTCACGATATGGATCGCAGCCGCATGGTTCATCCCATTGTCCGCTGCTTGGGCCTATGAAGAAAAAACGGTCACCGATGGGGCCGCGATGACCGGCCGGGTGATATTTAAAGGGGCCGTCCCGCCGTCCCGGTCGTTCGGCCTGATCGTCTATCCGGATATGGAACTTTGCGAACGGATCTCGGATGGAAAAGGGCACCGTCTCCTCCAGGATTTTACGGTTTCCAACGACGGCGGGTTCCAGGATGTGGTGGTGGTTGTGGAGGGCGTCGGGCAAGGGAAGCCCCTTCCATTATCCGGCCCAAAGATCGCCATCAAGGATTGCAGTTTTACCCCGCTCAGGGCCGTGATCCGCGACCGGCAAACCATGACCTTCCAAAATCAGGACGGCGTGATCCACGATATTCAGACCTATGCCATTGCGGACAACAAGCGCGGCGACCGGATCTTTGACCGTGCGGCGCTTCCGGATTCGACCCTGGTCCAAGAGATCAAGCTGCCGAAGGGCCAAAAAATCATCTGGACCCAGTGCGGGAAGCATTCCTTTATGCAGACCTGGGTCTACGCCGTCGACAACCCTTATTATGCCATCACGGCTGGGGACGGAACCTTCTCGATCAAGGATCTGCCTCCCGGCCGGTACCGAGTGACGGCCTGGCATCCCTTCATGAATCTGCGGGAACAGACGGTGGAGGTCGCTCCGAACTCGAAGGTCGCCGTTCATTTTGAATTTGGAAAGTGACCTGTTCGGGATATCTATTCAGCGAGCAAGGCGAGCGAGAGGGGGAGGCTCCATCCGGCTTCGCCGGTGGAGGGGGCGACGTGAGCCCCTATTCATTGACGGACCCCATCGGCGGTGTTACAATGATTTCCTCTAAAGAATCGCAGAGGTTATTTCATGTCGAGCCATAGCCCAATCCAATGGACCGAAGACGCTCTAAAGAGCGTCGAGAAAGCGCCTCTGTTCTTGCGCGGGATGGTGAAAAAACTGGCCGAGAAGAAGGCGCGGGACATGGGCCTGACCCATATTACGGCCGAACAGTTGACCCAGTGGAAGAACGAGTCCATGGGCGCGATGGGCGGCGAAAAGGGTCTGCAAGAGGCGGCCGATCAGATGGCCAAGGGCCATCTTCCCTGGACGCTTGCGGCGCGCGAACGACTGGCAACGGTCCCGGTCTTTATGCGGGACATGGTGCGTCAGATCGCGGAAGAGGTCGCGATCGAACGCGGTCATATGGAAGTGAATGTCGAGCTGCTGCAGAAAGTTGAAGCCCTGGGTGAGTTCGAGGATAAAAATCATCGGGAGACGATGCGCTGGACGGAAGGCGCGACGGCCCGGTTGATGAAAAAGATCGAAAGCGCGCCGGCCGTGGCGGCCGACTTTGTGTCCCAGATGCTCAAGAGCGATGCCGAGGACCTGGCCCGGTCCAAAGGTTTTACCGAGATGACGGAAGAAAACCTGAATACCGTCTGGGAGTCGCCGAAGGAAGAGGTTAAATGGTCCGAAGAGGCCTGGCGCCGGCTCCAGACCTCGCCCGATTTTGTCCGCAGCGGGATCAAAAAGGCGGCCGAGCGGCGCGCCCGAAAAGACGGGGCTAAGGAGATTTCCTCCGAGATGTTGACGCGCTACCGGAATCAGGCGATGATGAAGGCCGTGATGCGGATACGAAAGCTCGGCTTCAACGAGCTGACCTTCGACGCGTTTGACGCCGCCAAAGAGAAAGTGAAACGCCTCCAGGGAAACGAGCAGGCCGATAAACGGCTGGGCGAGATCCGTGATTTTATGACGAAACGCACCGAGAAACCGGGCGAAGTGCTCGGCGATGAGCTCATGACCCGGTTCCGGAAATTTCTCAAAGGCGGGGGCGAGCTAAAGATCGACGAATGATGAGGCAAATAGGCCATCTTCGATTCATCATTGCCACGCTGATCGTGATCGCACTCCTTGCGATCTTTCCGAATCCAGCCCAGGCCATTCCGGCTTTTTCAAGAACCCATCAGGTTCCCTGCTCGCTCTGCCACGTCGGGTTCCCGAAACTGAACGCGTTCGGGATACATTTCATGATGCGCGGTTACCGCATGCATGAAGAAGAGGGGAAATACCTGTGGGATCAACCCATCCCGCTTTCGGGACGGATCAATCTTTTTTATCAAAACACCAATATGAACTGGAGCCCGGAATCGCGTCAAGGTATCAGCGGACTTCCGCCTCCGGTGGATATAAAGAGCAGCGGCCTCGGTATCGAGAACTGGCAGCTCATGGCCGGAGGCACCCTGGCACCCCGCATCTCTTTTATGGCCCAGATCGTGGGCCTGGTGGAACGATTCGGGCCGGATACGACGGATGAGCTGGCCCCGCCCACGTTGTCGAAACCGATCGAAGCGTTGCATGCAGGAGGTCTTCAACTCACGTCGGGTACGACGGTCGCATCGGATACCTTCAAGACCGATATCCAGACCGAGAACCTGCTTGTTCAGTTCGACGATCTTTTGCCGGACAGCCGGCTGAATGTTCGATTGGGCAAGTATCACGTGGACAACCATTTTCTCTCCACATCGCATCGCCTGACGCAGGCGGGATATCTGATCCAGATCCAGTCCGTTTTAGGCCCCACGATTGAACCGACGTCGGTGGGCGCGGAGTTGAACGGAACGGTGCCGATCGGGCTTCATTATTTTGTAGGTGTTCGAAATTATGGTCCGGAGTACGATTCGAAGGAAGACAACGAGAGGCGTCTGGGGGCCTATTACGTCCTGGCCAATCAGGCCGTCATGGGCCAGACGATCAGTTTTATCGTGAATACCGACCGCGTGGGGGACGCCAACAGCAACCAAGATGATCATACCCTGGGATACGGGGCGGCTCTGGATCTGCAGCTGGGGAATCTCAACGTCATCCCCGGTCTTTTTGGGTATCGGGAAGGTCCGGATATTCGCAGCGGCGACCGACTCCAGATCGCCAGCGGGACCGTGGAGGCGATCTATCCCATCCGCCCGAACCTCCTGGGAACCCTGCGGTATGATTTTCATAGACGAAATCTTCAAAGCGATTCGCTGGA
>CAKKOZ010000043.1:8726-12493 GCA_919901335.1 Nitrospiria bacterium
TGGGAACCCTGCGGTATGATTTTCATAGACGAAATCTTCAAAGCGATTCGCTGGACCGGAAGGCCCAGCAGGTTGTGGCCAGCCTGGCCTGGTATCCCTATCCGCCGGCACGCCTCGTTCTGGAGTACAGCCGGCTTGCGACCGCGAATCTGATCCCGGTCGGCGTTTCAAACGGTTCGTTGCTGGTTCCCACCCTCACGGCGACGGATCTTAAGCAGGATACGGTTGCATTGCTGGTCGAGGTGGCTTTTTAATATACCGGAATCCGGCCTTGACAGCCATGGGTTGGTATAAGTTACAATTCCACATATTTTCGATGCTGGATACTTAAATGAAACGAACCGTTCTCCTTGCATTCGCTCTTTACCTCGTACTCTTCGCATCGTTTGCCGTCTTCCATGCCTACGCAAATAATGAACTGGGCGAAACAACCTGCACGATCGGCCTCTGGATTCAGCATGGTCAAACGGCGCTTCTCTCCGTTGTCCTTGTTTCGACCGTACTCGCGTCACTGTTTTATTCCAACCCTTCCATTAAGGCTTCCTACGTAAAGTCGTTCCGCTCCACCGCGTCCTTGCGCGCGCCTCCGTCTTCTCTCCTGTAAGACGATTCCCGTTTCCATATTGTCCGACGTATCGGTATGCCGTATCAAGGTCGGACGTACCCAGTTCAGTTTATAAGCAGAGGAGAAGCGATGCTTCGATCTGTTTTCTGTCTGATCGTTGTCCTTTTGTTTCATCCAACCGTTGAGGCGCAGATTCAACAAGGTGAAGGGATGCGGCCGAGTCTTCAAGGGCCGAATCTCGATATCTCTTTAGACGGTTTGTTTGCGGCGGCCTACTTTTCCGAGCCGGAACATTTGAACTTCGGGGGTCACGATCCGAATCAAACCGGCTTCACGCTTCAGAACCTGGAGTTGACGCTGGGGGCGACGGTGGATCCGTACGCTCGCGCCGATGCTCACATTATTTATCTAATCGATGAAGAAGGGGAATCAATACTTGAGATCGAGGAGGCCTATCTCACGACGCTTGCTTTGCCCCATCGTCTCCAGATGATCGGCGGTCAATTCTTCACCCGGTTCGGTCGAACCAACCCGATTCACCCCCATGCCTGGAACTTCGCGGACCAGCCCGTAATCAACAATCGCCTGTTGGGCCCGGACGGCCTTAGAAATCCGGGCGTGCAGCTCTCGTGGCTTTCTCTGCTTCCGTTTTATCTTGAGCTGATCGGAAGCATTCAAAACGCAGGCGGCGAGACGGCGGTGAGTTTCCTTTCGAATGAAGAGGTTTTTCCCAAGATTTTCCCTGATCTTAAGTTTGAAGAGCGTGATGTCCGGCGGTTTGAAGACCTCCTTTACATGACGCGGATTAAGAATTCCTGGACTCCCACCGATACCGTTGAGGTCGTGCAGGGCGTCTCAGGCCTCTTTGGTCCCAATGCCGGCGGGGAGGACACCTACACCAAGGTCTTTGGGTTCGACTTTTACGGAAAGTGGCGGCCGCTAAACGCTGTAGGTGGATTCCCTTTTGTGGCTGTCCAGACCGAGGTGATGTGGAGCTATGAGACAAGCGAAGACCCGAACGACAATCTCCTTGACCGTGGGGTGTATCTGCAAGGGTTGTGGGGATTCACCCGACGGTGGGTAGCCGGGGCCCGTGTGGACTATGTCAATGGCGGTGATGACGCCGATCCGCTTCGGGATCGGCGGTGGCGACTGTCCCCCAATCTCACGTTTTATCCCAGTGAGTTCTCGAAATGGCGGCTTCAATATAACGTTGACCGCGCAGAGCATCTTGATGATAAACCGCTCCATGCCGTCTTCTTGCAGTTTGAGTTCTTAATCGGTTCGCATGGTGCGCATCAATTTTAAGGGCTCGCCGGGTAGATGCCCAAGACGGAGGATTTGATGAAAACGATTCTGATGGTTCTGTTCGGCGTATTATTCGCATTCGGTTCGGCCCGGGCGGCTCCTTTGCGCGTGGTTACGACAACGGAAGATTTGGCGGCGATTGTGCGTGAGATCGGAGGCCCGCTGGTGGAGGTGGAAAGTCTGGCCCGCGGTTCGCAGGATCCCCATTTTTTGGAGGCCCGCCCCAGCCTGATGCTCAAGGCCTCGCGGGCGGATCTCTTTGTCCAGGTCGGCCTGGGGCTTGAGGCCGGATGGGCTTCTTCCGTGCTGGTGGGCGCCCGAAATCCGGCGATTCAGCACGGCGCGTCAGGCTATCTGGATGCCTCTCGTGGTATACAACCACTGGATGTTCCCTCCGGCCCGGTGGATCGGTCTCAAGGGGATGTGCATCCCTTCGGGAATCCACACTATTGGCTGGATCCGGAGAATGGAAAGATCATCGCCCGGACCATCGCGGAACGTCTGGCCGCATTGCGGCCGGAATCGGCCGGGCGGATCGAGGAGAATCGCAAAGGGTTCGAAAGGCGGCTGGATGAAGCCATCGCGGGATGGAAGAAACGGATGGCGCCGTATGAAGGGACGCCCGTCGTCACCTATCACAACAGTTGGGCCTACTTCGCGCGCCGGTTCGGGCTTCGGGTGGTCGGGTATGTGGAACCAAAGTCGGGAATCCCGCCGTCCCCGGCTCACATCCAGCAACTGATTCAGCACATGAAAAGGGAAAAGGTAAAAGTCATCATCATCGATCCGTATTTTGCGCGCTCCACTCCCGATTTGATTGCACGGGAGACGGGCGCGCGGGTACTGGTGCTGCCGCCTTCCGTCGGGGGAGTCGAAGGAATCAGGACTTACTTTGACCTGTTTGATTACTTAATCGATCAGTTGACGATGGCGCTTTCGAAAGGATACTGAAACCATGCTGGAGATGCTCTCGATCCCGTTTATGCGGCAAGCCGTGATCGCCAGTCTGATTCTGGCCGCCATGCTGGCCTATCTGGGTATCCATGTGGTCAGGCGGCGGATCGTCTTTGTGGATCTCGCGATTGCACAGCTCTCGGCCGTGGGCGTGGCTCTGGGGATGCTGCTGGACCAAGATCCGATCGGTTTCTCGCTGGTCTTTACTCTGATCGGTGCGGGCCTTCTTTCGCTTCCGGCCTATGAGCGGCGCATTCCTCAGGAGGCGATCATGGGGATCGTGTATGCCGTGGCTTCGGCGGCGGCTGTGTTGATCGTCGCGAAAATGCCCCACGGAGAGGCCGATATTCTAAACCTTTTTTTCGGCAACATCCTGGCCGTGACGGATGGACAGATCGGACTCATGGCGCTGACCTTCGGGTCGGTCGGTCTGGTCCATCTCATCTTTGCCAAGCGCCTGACGCCGATCCCGGTCCTGACCGAGCCCGGATCAAATTTCCTCTTCAAGGACATGGTGTGGAATCTTCTATTTTATCTGACGCTGGCCATTGTGATCGCGGTCGCCATACGCACGGCAGGCGTGCTGCTGGTTTTCAGCGATCTGATCATTCCGGCCGCGGTCGCTTTGCTGTTTGCCGAACGATTGCGGTCGCTGGTGCTTATGTCGATGGTCGTCGGTGTTCTGGCGAATCTGGCCGGACTGTACGCCTCCTACCGTTTCGACCTTCCCTCCGGACCCTCCATCGTCGCATCCCTCGGAATCGTCCTTGCGCTGGCGATGATCGGCAAAGGCCTTGTCTTGACAGCCTTCAGGCGCTCTGGTATAAGGGGGTCGTAATGAAGACACAGAAAGCACATATCCGGCGGATCGCGCTGCTGCTTACGCTGACCTATTTTACCCTGTCCGGCTCGGTGATGATCCAGGCCGGCGGGCATGCCG
>CAKKOZ010000044.1 GCA_919901335.1 Nitrospiria bacterium
AGCCTACGAATAAAACAGGGAGGGGGACAGATTTGAAATCTGTCCCCATACGATAGAATGACACCTGAAATGCAACAAAGCCTCGCCGAAGTCACAATCGCATTGGAGAAATTGACCCGAACGCTGACGGCCGAGTTGGCCGAAATCCAGCGCAATGGAGCCACGCCTTCAAAGATCCAGCACTTAAAAGAAGGCATTAAAGCGGTCAAGGACAGTGGGAATATGGTGCTGATTTGGGCGGACTTTATCGCCCGCGGGGACATGGAAGATCCGGAAAATCCCGACGTGATCCGGGATCCGCATCCTCGGTAGATCCATCGGGTCCCTATGGAACCCGGTCTTACAATACCCGGCCCGTCAAACGGGACATCGCTTCAAAATATTTATCGCTTGTCTTCTGAATGACCTCTTTCGGCAGGTGCGGGGCCGGCGGCTGGCGGTTCCAGCGGATGGAATCAAGAAAGTCGCGTACATACTGCTTGTCGAAACTGGGCTGAGACCCACCCGGAGCATACCCGTCCTTGGGCCAGAAACGCGAAGAGTCCGGCGTCAGAACCTCGTCAATCAGAACCAACTCCCCCGTTTTTGGATCGAGGCCGAACTCGAACTTTGTATCGGCAATGATAATCCCTCGGGCGGCCGCAAACTCCGAGGCCCGCTTGTAGATCTTCAAACTCATCAATCGCACCTCTTCGGCCACGGCCTCTCCGAGCATCTCCGACATCTTCTTGAAAGTAATATTGATGTCATGGCCCTCGACGGCCTTGGTGGAAGGCGTGAAAATCGGCTCGGGCAGCTTTTCCGACTCCCTCAACCCGGCCGGCAGAGGCAATTCGCAAACCGTTCCGGTCTGCCGGTATTCCTTCCAGCCGGAGCCGGACAGATATCCCCGGACAATGCATTCGACCGGAAGCGGTTTCGCTTTCCGCACCAGCATGCTGCGGCCGGAAAGGATCTCCTTGAAGCGACGACAGGGCTCTGGAAATTTTGACAGGTCCGTGCTCACCAGGTGGTGCGCAACGGCATCTTTCATCGATCCAAGCCAGTCAAACCAGAACTTGGAAAGCTGGGTCAGCACAAACCCTTTGCCGGGAATTCCATCCGGGAGAACCAGATCAAAGGCCGAGATCCGGTCCGTCGCCACCAAGAGAAGCGCGTCGCCCAGATCGTAGATGTCCCTAACCTTTCCCTGTTCTCTGGGCCCAAGCGCCTCCAGGTGCGTCTCCAGCACCAAGGGGCCCTCCCAGCGTTTTGGTTTATCCATCACCGACTTACCCTTTCATGGGCTTTTTCAGCAACCTGTAATATGAATAAACAAAGCCCTCCGAGTGCCGGAGGGCTTTGTCGTTTCGAAACGGACATAAATGGCGTCAAATGTTCTGCATAAACCGATTCACATCTTCCTTCGAAACCTCTTTCGCGGCTTCGGTTGCCGTCCCCGCCCCCACGTTCGCCGCGACCGGAACGCGCGACGGATCAACCTGACGCAACCCGCCGATCACGCGCTCGACGATCAATTCCACCGGCATGGTCATTCCGCCGAATACACGGGGGCCGGCGATCATATGGGCGTTGCATTCGCCGTAAAGCGCGGTTGAGACTTCTTTCGCCATCCATCCGGGGTAGTTGAATTCCGGAATCACGATGAGCTTGGCCTTACGGCAGGCATCCTGCAATTCCAGCGTCGGAAATGGACGCAACGATTGGATCTTGATCAGCCCGGTATGAATCCCCTGTTCCTCGAGCAGCCGCATCGCCTCTCGGGACTGCGCCGCGGCCGAACCGGATGCGATGAAGAAGATATCCGCTTCAGGATTTTTTACTTCAAGGAGCCCGCCCATGTAACGGCGGATGTATTTCTTGGCACGCTCCTGAGCGGCCCAGACCTCCTGCTGCCAGACGGCATGGATATTGTACGACATGAAGTTGCTTTTTTGAACCGGGGCGTCACGGGAAAGACGGGCCGGGGGATTTTCGGCATCCAGCACCGGGACGGAGCCGTGGTAGGCCTCCCGGGGAGGAAGCTTGATATCCTTGGGCGGCATCATGACATAACCGCGAGCATGGGTGACGAAAAAGCCATCATAGGCGATGCCGACCGGCAGCGTCACGTCGTTCATCTCGGAGATGATGAACGATTTCAGGATGAAATCAAAGACGTCCTGCTGGTTCTCGGCATGGAACAGGATCATCCCGGTATTTAACAGGTAGGAAATTTCAATATTGTCCGGCTGAATTGCCAGTGGAGCATTGACGACGCGGCAGGTAAAAATGATCACGGCCGGAAGACGGTGGCCCGGCCAGGAGGCGATCGCCTCAATTCCGCGCAGCGTCCCCGGACCGGCCGTGGCCGTAAAACAACGCACACCGGCGCGAGAGGCTCCGGCGATGGCCGACATCACACCGTACTCTTCTTCGCCACGGTAGTATTCCTTGACATAGCCTTCCCCGTACAGCACCCCGATCAACTGCATTGTTTCGCTTTGGGGCGTGATCGGAAAGGCCACCGAGAAATCAACGTTGGCCCGACGGATGGCTTCCTTGCCGGCCTCGGAACCGGTGATAAAAACCCGCTCCCGCGGGGCTTCAAAGAACAGATGCTCCGGAGTGACGATCCGCTGTTTCTTGGCCTCACCATGCGGATCTTTGCCGGCTTCCACTTTGACCGCTGCTGAAGTAATCGGGTCTCCCTGAGGATTTGTTTTCTGCTCGGTTTCGCTCTCGCTCATTTCCCCGACCTCCCTTTATTAAACGTGGGGCATCTGACCTTCACGCAGCGGCATCCCCTTCGGGGGGCTTCCCGCCACGAGCAGGCCCTCTTTCTTGATTTTGGTCCATTCCTCCGGCGTCACAATCTCGCGTTTCCCACCGCCGTAGGGTGGCCGTGTGGCCGCAGGCATACCCATCGACTCGCGCACCTTCCGGATCACCTGGGCCAGTCTCCGGAGCTTGCTGTCATCCGAATCTCGAACGGTCAGCATCGCGTCCTCATGCCCCTGTTCGGCGCAGACCGCCACGGTCAGGCAGTTCGTACCGGCACGGATCATTTTGAGCGTCAGATTGGCATAATGGCAATGCACGCCCACGAAGATGCAAACCTCGATCTTGTTGTGCCAGATCGTCAGATTGGGATGATTGGGATTAATTTCTTCCTCGGGTTCGATTTTCGGATATTTTGGGCGGTAATCCGGCATGGGGATGATCATGACACCCGGAATCTCATCGGCGATTTCCAGCACGGCCTGTGCTTTGATCTTTGCATGATCATTCCAGTTCCACAAAACCAGCGGCCC
>CAKKOZ010000045.1:0-5339 GCA_919901335.1 Nitrospiria bacterium
TTGTTGAAGGCGAAGATCACGGCGCGGTCGCCGATATAGTCCATATGCTGCGGCGCGCCGGAGACGCCGAGGGCCAGGATCAGTTTCGGGTTCACCCGCACGCCGGTCTGGCCGATCTGATGATCCAGCGAAAGCAGTTTTAAATCCTGTGTTACCTTGCGCGTCGCCCCCAGATGAACCGCCAAACCCAACCGTTCCAGAGCCGCCTTGAGCCGCACCGCAAGATTAAATCCTTCCTGATTTTTAACACCATATCCGATATCAACGATCACCTCGGATGAGGTCAGGTCTTCAGGTACGACCGGCGCCGTTGACTCGAACCAGTTTGGATTGACGGCAAAAGCTTTTGCCTCGACCTTGCCGGCCGTGAAGCGGGCGGAGGGCTCGCCCGATGGAAAATCCACGGTCGGGGAGACCGTCATGAACGCAATCGGCGTCTGTGACGGCGTCAGGCTGATGGAGCGTCGTAATTTTCCATGATAGGCCGGCTTGAAAAGCAGAAGCCCTTCACGCCGGTCGATCTCGACCAGATCGGTGAAAAGGAGTGAGGCTTTTCCATTGATGCGGCCCGACAGATACGAAAGCGCATCGGCCCAGCGGGGACCGCACACGATCCGGAGATCACCCCGGAGGCCCATGAATTTTTTAAGCCATTCCACGCGGCCCGATTCGGTCAACGGACCTTCGGGCGCCGGCACACATACCGTCCCGGTCAGTCCTCGGGTCTGGGCAAGACCGACAAGAAGCGGCCAGGTCTTTTCCGGTCCGAGCACAACGGCATAGCTGTCCTGATCCAGCGACTGCCCCAGGAAACGCGCCGCGCCGAGGAGGGCGGGAATCGCCCTGGGCTGCTGCGATTCGATCACCGTCCACACCGCCGGCCCGGTCGGAAACGGCCTCTCGTCGATCTTGGATGAATAAGGCTCGGCCTTCATCGCACGCGCCTCGGCCAGATAGATTTTGAGATGTTCTGCCACGCCGGCCGGTTCACGGATCGTTTCGCTTTTACGGGTCACCGCGCGGGCGGGCGCCAATCGCTCGGAGGTCCTCTTGTCCTGAACCTGTATTCGATGGATCTCGGTCAACCGTCCCAAAATCAGCCGGTTGATCTCAACCGGAAGAGACGCATCCGACCGTTCCCAGGCCAGGACGACAGGCTCCCTCGGGAGAATTTCGAGCTTCGATGAATCCGAACCGGATCGTATGGCGAGTTCAAGACCGTCCTTTACAATTTCCATCGAAGCGGCCTTCGCGAAATGACGGGAGGCGGCCCCGGCCACAAAGGGGCCGAGCGGCTCGGCGCCGTCCAGCGATTCGTCGCCGGTCAGGATCAGGTCATACCTCCCGGATTTTTCAAGAAGGAAAATCGCCTCGACAAAAGCGGAACCGCCGGCCGTCACCGACGCGTCCATACGGTAGGCCGCATCGGCGCCGCTTCCCAGCGCCCATCGGAGATGATCCTCGGCCTCGGGCCCGCCGGGCAGGATGAGATGAATCGTAACGGACGAAGGATTGTTTTCTTTTAACCGAACGGCCAGACGGACTGCGGCTTCATCGGATGGATTAAACCGCCAGACGATCTCGGATAACCGTCCCCCTTTAAGCCGGGGAGTCGGGGCGATATCGGCCACCAGGCGGAGAAGACATAGGATTCGCAAGGGACGCATCAGCCGGCCGGTCGGCGGCGGCTCGGCCGCGACCTTGTTTCCCATCCGCTCCATTGCGGCATCGGCCGCGACGGCCTCCGGTGCGTAAAGACCTTTCAGTGGCCGGATCGCGTTTCGGCGATACCGTTGGTCGAGCTTGGACAGCCGGTGTTCACATCGCCAGACGGCCCGATCCGCCAGTATCAGCAGTGGATCGGCATAGGCCGGTCCAAGTCGTTCACGCTGCTCTTTCAGCCATTGGATGCGATACGTTAGACAGTCCAGACGAAAGATCTCGCCGGCCATATCGGCCAGGGGAAAATAGGTCGGCTGGAGAATCGCATCCATCCAGACCGTGTCGCCCAAAAGATCGGCGGCCGTCTTGACATGCGCGCGAAGTGTTTCCTTCAAGAAGGCCAGCCGCGGTTGACCGCCCGTACCTTCCGGAACGGGAATCGGCGTCCAATTCTTCACCATGGCGATCAGGTCTTTTAAGATCAGGAACCGCTGTACCTCATTGGTTCCTTCGTAGATATTCAGAATCCGCGAATCCCTCCGGATCTTCTCGACGCGATACTGTTCGGTGACGCCGGCTGGACCGTAGGCCTGCTCGATTAGGGTGATCAACTCATGAAGATCCTCCGAGCAGACATACTTGGCGATCGCCGATTCCATCCGGACCGACTCGGTTGTATGGCGGTCGAAAAGGCCGATGAGATGAAACACCACCGAGTCCGAACCGAACAGGATCGCCGCCGCTTCACCGAGCAGACGATCCCGTTGCGGCGAGGCCGGAACCTGCTCACCGGCTTCCAGAAGAAGTTTTCGCATCAGCGTGATCGAGGCAACGGCCAGACCGCACCGTCCAACATTGAGCGTCTCAAGGGCGTTGACCTGACCGTGGCCTTCATACCCGATGACACATTCCTTGGGAACACGGACCTGGTCGATCGCGAGTTCGTTTGTGGGCGAGCCCCGCTGTCCCATTTTCCGCTCATCCGCCCCGACCTTTAATCCCTCGGAATGGCGGTCCACCATAAAGCCGGTCACGCCCTCCGGGGACTGTGCATATAGACAGAACTGTGTCGCCACATGCCCGTTGGTGATCCACATCTTGGTGCCGCTCAATGCGTAATAATCGTAGACCGGTTTGCCGTCACGGACTCGAATCTGGGCAATGTCGTTAAAATGCCGTTTTTGATTCCGGAAGAGATAATACCGAAGACCTTCATCCGTATCGTAGTTATATTCATCACATTGAATCGGGACGGTCCCACCGGACGGGAGTTCGTAAACCATTTCGGACGGACCCGACCGGTCATCAAATCGAATCCGATCGGCGTTGATGAGATAACGCGCCGATGGGTCGTCGCGGGCCTCTCCTTCCGTCAAATCGAAGCGGTATCGCCCGTCCTCAAGCGGGGTCAGCGGTCGGCTCATCGGCCGCGCCGTGGTCTTCACACCGCCGGTGTCGGAGCCGGCCGTCGGTTCGGTCAACGCAAAGGCGCCGATCCCGCCGTGGCCCAGTTTCTTCAAGAAAAATTGATGGGCCTGTTTGCGCCGCGGCAGCTCCTCCACCGCCTGTCCGATCGTCGGGGCCAGATGATCAAAGAGGAGTTTGGACTCCATCAGGCCCCGACGGAAACCCTCCAGATCCCGGCGCTGCCCGGCAATCCCGGCGGCGTAAAAGGCCTTCAGGAAATTGGCCGCAAGATATTTCACCACGCGGGTGTGGCGGATACGGGAATCAACCAGTGCCATCAACGCCGTGAAGCCCCTTTTCAACCGAGCTGGATCCGGCCGTTTCATTCCGGCGATCAGCCGCTCTAATTGCTCACCGATCTCGCCGAGCTGACGGGGGTCTCGGGCCAGCGGCTCCAGCTCCTGCGCCGCCCGCGGGAGCTCTTTTTCAAGTCCCAGCAGCACCGGCGTTGTTCCGATGCTTGTGCTGGCCATGATCACCAGCAACAATCCCGCGTCGCCGAAGCGGCCGGCCGCCGCTGTTAGAATATAATATTCCGCCTTCCACCAGCCGCCGCCGTCCAATTCAGGCGGAATGATCGTAGAAAAGTAGCCGTTTTCTTTGAATCCATAAAGCACGCCTTTGGGAATCCCGTGGATTTTTTCGACATACCGCTCGATATGCATTCCGTCGAAGTGCTTCGTCCAGAAATTTTTTATGAACCAGTCGGTGCAGTCTTCCCATCGTTTGCGAAGCGACGGGTCATGGAGCTGGATCTCCGGGACAAAACGAGACGATGGATCAAATGCCGTACGCAAATACTGAGCAGACTGGTAAGGTCGCGATGCAGCATCGTGGGAGGGATTGCAAAGCTCCTCGTAGCGCATCGGAAGATCCACTCGCTTGATCTCCGGTCGTTCCGGAAAGGCGGCAATCGGCAGCAGGGGAGAGTCGCGACGCCAAACCTCCATGACATCCACGGCCTGCTCGGCCAGGCCCGTCAGTACGGCGCCTGCGGCCGCGTCTCCTTCGACGGGCAGCCCGGCTTCAAGCCGTTCCTGAACGTCGCACAGAACCCGGCGCGCCCCCAGTAGCATTGCGGCGGCCTCACCTGCCTTGGCCGGATCACTTTCCGGTGAGAGCCGCTTCCAGCGCGAGACATTCTCCTCCCATTGCATCGCCGTCTCCGCCAACGGGCCGATCCGTACTTCTTCGAAGACACGGTGCGATGCCCCGTCCATTTTTTCAGCGGCAAGGTCAACCCCCTGAAGGTGGTCCATCAAGCGTTCCGCGGCGCCGAAGCCCGGCTGTACAAACCGAAACAGCGCGCTATCACGATAGGCGCGGGATAGAAGATCGTCCTCGGAATAGGCGAAGCCGCCGAAGACCTGGCCGGCGTCATAACCCATTTGGCCCGGCTCCGGTCCAAAGGCCATGGACGATACCACCGCGCAAAGATCCGACCCTGCGGCGGACTTCCGGTCGGTTTCTTCCCCCACGAGGGCAGAGAGGAGAAGATGCCATGCCTCGATGCGGGCGATCATCGCCTTGACCGCGCCCAGTTTGGCGATCCCATCACGGCCTTGCGTGTCCCGCATCTGGTGGGCAAACTGGATGCGGCCCTCGGCATACTCTCCTGCGCGGCGCGAAAGATAATCGGCCGCTCCGAGCGCAACGGCGGCGTAGGTCGCGCCGAATGATCGGTCCTCGCGGACCGGAAAGGCCAGCCCCGTCACCTTGACCGCGCTGAACTCCAAACGGTGAAGGCCGGCTGAGCGAAACCCGATGGCCGGCGTCGGGGTCATTTTAATCCCGGGCAGATTGAGCGAAACCGGCCAGGCCTGATTTTGGTAAACGAGAAGAAGCCCGCCGGACAACGCCAGAGGAACGAGCTCCAATGCTCCATTAATAATTAATCCGTCTGTGACGGTTGTGATCGAAAGGGAATGGCCGTCCACGGCGCAGAGATCGGCGCGGGGAGGCAGTTGAGCCCGACTGAGACTCTTCATCGCCTCGGTGTGATGAGCCGCAAGAAGTCCCAGAGCCGGGCTCAGCGATGAGAGGGCCCGAATGAAAGAAATTGGCCGGGCGGCCTGTTCGATGATCAGGGTCAGGAGACGCTCCCGGGACTCAAGCGGAATCGGGGAGTTTTCCCATTCCTTTACGACGCGATCCGGGAACAGTGCCGCAATCCGGTCTTTTAGATTCAGATCGAGCATCGGAGTCCCGAT
>CAKKOZ010000045.1:5439-25550 GCA_919901335.1 Nitrospiria bacterium
CATCGGAGTCCCGATGGCCCTTCCCGGCGACCCGTAACGGTTCTCTGAAATGACGGGCAAGGCCGATAACGGGAACTGGGTTTGATCCTCAAAAAACGGCCGTACCATGTCATGGATGTCGCGTAGAACCTCTTCCCTAATTCGGCGGCCAGCCGATAGAGCATGGAACTCCTGGCCGGACGACAGTTGGTGTTCAAGGTCCTTTGCGTCATCGTCCAGCGTCCGGCGCCATTCAGTCAGGATTTCAACCGGAGTCTCAAGAGCCGAGAGCGCCGTTCCGATTTTTTCGGAAACAAGCAGCGTGTTAAGAGAATCCAGCCGCCGGAGCGCCATCCCGCCGATCTTTTTCGGCCAGTCGCGCCGCGTTGCATCGGCCGAGGCGGGAAGATTCTCGACCGCGGTCTCAAGCGCACGAACGGCACGAAGTGCGGCGCCGACCGACTCGGACAACGCTTTAAGGCTTTCCCGCTGCGGCTCCTTTAAAAAAGCCGCAGAGGCGGCCGGAGGCGGGGTCCAACTTTTCTCGCGCGGCGGATTGGAAAGGGGGAAGACGGATTTCTGGGCCAGAAGAATCTGTATCGCCTCCGATTCCGGGCGATAGATCAAGCGATGGTCGGTGTGCCGTCCCCAGCGCACTTGATCATCCGCGGCATGCCAGCAGGTTTCGCATTTGATGCAGTTTTCATAATTGATCGTCACTGTGCCTCGCCCGACCCAGGACGGGTCGTACTGATAAACCCCTGCCGGACAGACCGACCAGAGCGGGGATTGGGCCAGATCCCCATGACGGGCAAGCTCCTCCGGCCAGATCACCCGGATATGCGAACGGTTTCCCACGCGGTACGAGTTGGTGGACAGTTTTGCCTCAAACGAATCAACCGTCTTGACCTGATCCAGATCCCGGGCCGCCTGAAGCGCCTGAAGATAATCGGCCACCGGACCGCCCATAACTTTTTCGACCGGTTGATGAAGGATATAGTAACGGACGAAATCATACAGTATCGAGGCCAGAACCAGGATCGCAAGGTAAAGCCCAAAGAAGGGAAGAGTAACTAAATCGACCCATCTCAATTTCTCAAAAACAGACCGGACGGCTTTTGCGAACTTTTCGGACAAGGGTTTTCCATCATTGGCATAGGCGACCTTCATCCCTTCGGCCAGACCGGGAGATAATCGCCTCAACAGGCTGCGAACCGGCCATGGAAAATCTTGGCTATCAGTCGTCCGACCCTCCATGGACTGAATCGAAATCGAAAAACCCGGATCGGGTTCCGGAGATCGTTTGAAGGGGTTGGCAATCCAATGCCAGAATACGGAAGGAGTCAGACTGCCGGAGAGCGCCGATCCAAGTCCCGAGGCGCGCAGCATTTTAATGCCGTCTTTAAACAGCTCGCGAAGCGCACGGATTGTCATATGCCCGCGAAGGAAACGCGCGGTTTGCCGCAACGGAGCGCGCGGCTGGGATAGAAAATGGGCCAGACCGCAGGCCAGATCGGCCGAGCGGCCGAAAAAGGTTCGGCTGTTTTCCAAATAGTCCGGCCAGGCCGATAGAAATTCGGCATTCCGTCCGTAAACGCTGGCACGCAGCGGTTCGAGGTAACTCTGCCGAAGCCGGTCGGCCGTTATCGGCTGTCCGTCTGTTAGAAGGCCGCGGACGGCACGGGCGAAAATAAGGCCGCTGGCCGAGGCCGGGCCGGTAAAATTCGGATAGGGGAGGTCAATACCCAAACCGGTCGCGGCGCCGCCCACTGCAAGGCCGTCCTCAACCAGGACCGGCTGCTCCCTTACGCCGCCGCTTCGGATCAGTTTCGTGCCGTAGGCCGATAAAACGGCTTCGCTGAGAAGCGACCGGAAATGGGGAAGCCCGCGAAGCCACTCAAGAAGCCGGCCGTGATCGCCGCGGTAGTTCTCTTTTAAGTTATCAAGCGGAACGACATAACCGAAAGAGATGGAATCCCGGTTCGTATAGAGAAAAGCGCCGATATTCAGATGGGCCGTCTGGCCGCCGGTCTGGCCGTTCCGGATCACGTATTCGTACGCGCAGCCTTCTCCCGGAGCGAGACTAAAGCGTTCTTCAATCACGGCTGGCGGGAGGCTGAAGACCGCCTTGACCCCTTGCATGAAATGGGGAGTCGTCACGCGTTCCAGGCGTTCACGCCGGATCAGGTGTGACGCATCACCTTCGGCAATAAAGGTCGCGTCAGCGTAAACCGGCCCGTGTTCGGTTTCAACGCCGACCACGCGGCCGCCCCGGCGAATCAGGGAGGTCGCGGTGGTTTGCGGCAGGAACATCGCCCCCTGGGCTTGGACCCCTTTCGCCCAGTAGGGGTCATAGACGGGACGGAGGACGGTATAACAATGACGAAAAATTTCTGGATTTTGATAGGAAAGGCCGATCCGATCCAACCCGTTATACAGGAAGATCCCGCGCCGAACCAGGCGGCGCTCATACGGAGCGGCCGAAACGGCCTCTTCGCCGAAAGCATCCGGCTGGGCCAGATTCTCGGCGAAATAAACGCAGCCGGACCAGTTTTCTGCCCCGGCATATACTCCGGCTTCTAAGACGAGTACGGACAGCCCGGCGCGAGCCAGTACCGCAGCGGCGGTCGCACCGGCCGGTCCGCAGCCGATGACAATGACATCAAACCGGTAGCGTTTCATGGGTCCTTTACATGAACGATCGTCCGGAAGGGCTGAATTTGATCTATGCCGGTGATCCGTGATAATCCGAATCGGCGGCTGATCATATCACAGCCCCTTATACCCTGCAAAGTTTTCTTAAAAAAATGCCCCGTTTAATTTTATTAAACGGGGCATTGGGTGTTCTGATATCGTTTTATTCGGACGGCATCTTAAGAACCACGTAGAAGGCTCGGCTCTCACGGATAATACGGATCAGAACGCTTTCTCCCTTCTTGACTTTCTCGATCGCGCTCTTGAACTCCTCCGCATTCGCAGTCTTGCTCCGGTTGATCTCCTTGATCAGATCACCTTCCTTGATGCCCTCCGAATCGGCTGCGCTGCCGGGCTCGACCTTGGTCACCAATACGCCTTTTTCATCCTTGAGTTTAAAGCGCTCGGCCAGTTCCGGTGTCAGTTCCTGGACATTCAATCCAAGGGCTGTCTCAGGCGTCTTCGGAATTGAGGCCGTCACGGCCTCTTCCTTTCGTTCACCCAACTTGACGGCTAAGGTCCTGCGTTGGCCGTCCCGGATGATTTCAAACGCGGCACTCTTTCCGGGCGAAAGTTGTGCGATCAAGCGCGAAAGGGTTTGGGGGGTATCCACCACTTTTCCTTCCAGCTTGACAATGATGTCTCCCGGCTGCATCCCGGCCTTGGAGGCAGGATCCCCTTCAAAAACCTCATTCACCAGAACGCCCTCTTCCTCTTTAACATTAAACTTTAACGCAAGATCGGCCGTCACCGGCTGGATGCCCACTCCCAGCCAGCCGCGGACCACCCGGCCCTTGGAGATGAGTTGATTCATCACGTTCTGAACCATGTTGGAGGGAATCGCAAATCCGATACCCTGGGCAAAGTTGATAATGGCGGTATTGATCCCGATCACATCACCGTTGATATTAAAGAGGGGACCGCCGCTGTTTCCGGGATTGATCGAGGCGTCCGTCTGAATGAAATCCTCGTAGCGAGATAGGTTCACATTTTCACGTCCCAGGGCGCTGACAACGCCCACTGTTACCGTGCGATCCAGGCCGAAGGGGCTGCCGACCGCAATCACCCACTGCCCCACCTTAACCGTGCTGGAATCACCCAGCGTTACAAAAGGGAGGTCATGGCCCGCCTCAATCTTCACAACAGCCAGATCGCTGTCCGGGTCTTTACCGATCACTTTTCCGGTAAAATGACTTTTATCCGATAACCGGACTTTAACCTCTGAAGCATCACCCACGACATGGTTGTTTGTGATGATATATCCTTTTTCATCAAGAATCACTCCGGAGCCGGAGCCGGAGCCCTCCGGCGGGCGACTCCGTGGCGATCCGCCCGGTTTCGCCGTGGAGTGGGTCACCGGAGAGATATTGACCACGGCCGGTTTTACACGATCGGCGATATCCACAAAAACATTCTGCAGATCCTGTAGAATTTTCGTTCCTGCGCTATCTTTGGCCTGCGCCGCCGATGATGGAGCCGCAACCGATAGAAGAGTCAGAACAGAAACCACGATCATCCCCGAACGATAGCCGCGTCCCAAAGCTTTTAACCTGCCCATGCGATTCCTCCTCATAAAGAATCAAATCACAATCATATTCTGTAGCGCTGTTCGTCCACCCAATGAGCCCTTGCTACCATATGTGGTGTCAGTTTAACAAAGACACCATGAAAACACAAGCGCCCAAATCAACCGATCCGTATTGTTCCGGGTTAAAATTTCACAACGTGATCATTTCATGAAACATTCATTGCACATTTTTTAAGCAATGTGTGCGAAGCCCCTCAGATCAAGCCTTCGCCGGGTATATTAACAGAGTTAGCCACAACTTTTCCACATGAATTGTGGAAAGCCAAAAATCGTCGTTTGATCAACGCGGAGGCGCAAACCGCTCCAAGACCAGAAGGATCTGCTGCGGAGGCCCGAGCAAGGTCAGACGATCACCGCGTCTGAGCATCACGCCTCCATGCGGTTGAATAAAACGTTCCTTCCGCTGTATCGCAATCACGAAAATGCCTTGAGGCAGCGACAGTTCCTGTAAGGTCATGGAGGACGGCTTCAAATAAAACGGAAGAACCAAGAGATCAAGAGTCATGCCACTTTTATAAACCGACTCGACAAATTCCACCCATTTTGTGGTGACGTTTTCTTCTCGAAGATCCTGTCGTCTCCGTTCAATGAACTTCAACTCGCTTTGGAGGCGCTTGAACTCGGAAAAGCAGGATTGACAGGTTGGATGGGTGGTGAGGACGTCCACATTCTTTCCCTGGAACTCGTGCAAGAATCGTCCCATCCGTTTAAAAACGGCATCCATCAACCGTTCCCGTTCATGGATCTGAAAGGATACACGCAGGACTTCCACTTGACGCGCGGTTTGCTCAGCGGCCGACACGACAACTTTCTCAAGCCCCGCCCACGCAATCCTGATTTCTCGACGGAAATGCGGCACGAGCTTCATTGTTTCATCCTGAATAGCCCCTTTTCAGTATCATTACGTCTGATAAGATATATTATGTAAACTATTAAATGGACTAATCCTGAACTCTTATACTGAACACGCCCGTTATATCATCCGGCTCATATATCATCGCCCTACCCTCCGATGCGAGGATGAGCCCTGCCGGATATCCTTCCTGATTCAGTAGTTCCAGTGACACCGGAAGCCGGTTATTTCTATAATAGTAGGTCAATATTGAAGAACCAACCTGCTTGACCTGATTTGATGTCTTAAGACGATCGTAATATCCCGCAGTTTCTATCGTTCGATGCATCGTGTTTATAAATTTAGCTGCGCTCTGGCCCAGAAAAACCAGGCATGCGAGCATCACCATGCCGCTTATAATTTGACGAACTGTGAGCCGGGGCAAGATCTTCCGAACCTCACCGACCTTTTCTGTTTCGATCTTTCGCGGCTCAACCACCGTTTTTTGCACAATCAAGCCGGCCGTCAGAAGATTGCTCAGTGCTTTACAGGTTTCAAACTCACCGAGGTCGGCGACCTCGATCAATTGTCGCACGTCCTGTTGACCGTCAATCAGATTATAAACGGTCATTTCTTCCTGGGTAATCTGGATCCCTTCTTCCTTCTTGGATTCTCCAAACATATCGTCCGGAGACTCTTCCTCAGACCTGGCGACTCTGACCTGATCCGTATTCTCCTTTGTTCTCTCAAAAACCAAGCCCAGATTAGGGATTTTCTTCTCAATGTAGGGCCATTCGTCAATCCTCCGGACCCACTCCATGATCAGGAACTCAGTATTGATTGGAGACCCGTAATCGCGCAGATAGGAAATATCAGAGGGCTCAAAACTGTAACGGCCTTCCTTCCACTGAAAAAGACTGAACACCGCCTCTTTTACATGAAGACCCAGAGCCTTCATCAGATATTCTTTCGCGATGGCACCCATTTCCACAAGAATAACTCCAACTTTTTTATTTGTTTTTCGTTGGGTTGCAAGCGCATCCTTTAGTTGATCTTTAGAAATACGTCCGGAGCGAAGCAGAATCTCGCCGATTTTATTCACTCCTTCAAGATTGGAACTGTCCGCCGTGACAATCAGACCGTGTTCAAACAGAACCTTGGACTCGCTGAAGGCGTTCTTCATCTTCAGGGTGCCGGTCTTTTTCTGGACATAGATCAATTGAAGGATATCGGCCAGACCGAAATCTTTAAGCGAGCCTTCTAACGCCATTGAATCGTCCTTCTCTTATGACTTTTCATGAGAGGCTCCGACGAGGTCGCGAAATACCTGTAAGTACAAAATCGCCAGTCCTAAAATAACGATTAGAAGACCGCCGAAACCCAGAATCCCCGCCCGTTCGCCCGGGAGTTGAAAGAAACGGTTCCGAAAGAAGACGGTGAAGACGATACCCATAAAAAAAGCCAGAAAAACAAACCCTCTCATCCCCCATCCGATATAAAAATGGCCGGCACCCGGGAAAAAGACCGAAATCCACTGTGCAATTCTATGAATCCAGCGCTGCCTTATCTTGATTTGAGGTAAATCCGCTTTTCGTTTAACATTTTTAGAGCCGCTCCAGCAACCGGCGCAAGTCTTTAGATCCAGGATGCGTCGTTGGCAATGAAAACAGATCGCTCGCCCGCAGAGCGCACAGTCGGTTGCGGTAAGTTTCCGGGAGACCACCAGGCGTAGAACAATCACCCCGCCCGCAAACAAGACCAGGAGAATCGGTGACGCATCCAGGGGGAGGGGCGCCAGCAGGTTTTGAAACAGCTTCCGCGACTCCTCCAATTTTGAGGGCGATTCGGCAAAGGCGACTTCCCAGAGCGTTTTCTTTGAAAACAGTTCATCGATCGGACCCAACCCCCGATAAGACTGAATAAGCGGGAGATTAATTTGCTGGGCCGCTTCGAGCTCCTGCTTGGCATCGTTGAATCGAAGCAGTTCGCGATAGACCAGATTCAGATTGTAATGGCTGATCGCATCCCGGGGATCTTTGGCCAAGGACTGTTTATAATGGGCCACCGCTTCATCGTATTGCTTCATCAGGAAATAAAGATTGCCGATATTGTTTAAGATAATGGGTCGATCCGACTCCAGCTTCCCAAGCTGCTGATAGCGCTCCAGGGCTTCGGCATACTCCCCTTCCCGTTTTTTCTGAATCGCCAACGATAAAAGAACAGGCCCATTTCGGTCGTATCCGCCCTGCGCTTCCATCATGCGGGCCGCGCCGGTCGCGGCGGCGTCGCCCCGTACGACGCGGGATAACAAGATCAATTCGGTCGACTGATCCGCCGTGAACCAGGAAAGCATCGTGGGCAGCCAAAAAGAAGATAGGCTCAACGCAAGCACGAATAAGGCCGCAACCATGCGCTCGCTCCGCGCCATGTATAACCAGACCAGACAGAGCCCAGACAAAACGATAAAGCCCGCACCGAGGCCGACAAAGAGAGGCATCAGCAGGAGCGTGACCACCACAACCCAGACGGCCGAGCCGGTTAAAGCAATCCCGGACAATTCATGCAGGCTGTGAACCAGCAGCGGAAGGTATCGAACCAGTGACAGCAGATAAAAAACGATAAAGCCCCCGAGAAGACCGGCGAACAGGATCAGAACCAGACGGCCGAGAGTGTAAAACATAAACCAGAAATCGCCCGCGCCCGCGGAAAGCCCGTGGACATAGTTACCGATGGCCGCAAAGGGGCTGAACGGGTTCTGACGGAACCGGGCCTTTGCCAAAAAGAATAAGTTATTCGGATCGTCGGGAGCCCATTGCTGGGCCTCGATCCCCAGATCAACCGCTTCATTGAGCGTTCCTTTTGAGAGCGCCTCCTCCCCTTCTTGAAGCATGACCGCGGCTGGATAATCAAAATTTCGTATCCCTGTGATCCAGGCCTGTTTTTTTACCCGGGCCAGAAGATCCGAAGCCTCTTTGAACTGCCCCGCCGACCGGTCTGCCCGATACTCCAACCAGGCATCCTCCGCCCAGGCAGGAAGCTGCTTTGTTGAAAAAGATGCCGTTCGATTTAACTCCGCAGCCTGGGCCGGCCAGCATAGAATCAGGCCGATCACCACGGCCGGAAGGAATTCTCTATATAATGATATGCCCCTGCGCATCTTATGAACGACCGATCTTGGGTTCCGTTCCGGATTGCAGCCGCTGAATATTAGACCGATGTTTGATCAAAATCAGAGCGGTTAGTGTCATTGAAAAGAGGATGGCCGATGGGGCTGGACGAAGAAACAGAACCCAGACCGGCAACAACCCGAACGCGACGATCGCGCCAAGCGAAGAATACCGCCATAACCAGACCGTCGTCCCCCAGACCGCAATCGTGATCCAGCCGAGCAACGGTTGAATGCCGTAGAGGACACCCAGACCGGTGGCCACGCCTTTTCCACCCTTAAAACCGAGAAAGACCGGGTAGGTGTGCCCCAACACGGCCGAAAGCGCGGTCAGCCAGATCCAGGACTCCTCCATGGACAGATGCCTTGCAAACCGGACCACAAGATAACCCTTGCCCAGATCCCCCAATAATGTCAACACGGCCGGTGCGCGGCCGGCCGTTCTAAGGACGTTTGTAAAACCGATGTTTCGGCTGCCGTCGTCCCGAGGATCGGTCCCGGCCATCCATCGGGAAAAAATCACGCCGAACGGGACCGACCCGATCAGGTATCCCATAAAAACGATTACGATCGAGGAGAAGCTGGAAGTCGGGTTCATTTCATTCTCTCTGAATTGATCTGACTTAAAAATTTCATGAAAGACTGCACCCCGGAAAGGATCGCCAGGACCATCGAGATCCAGAGCAGGAACGTTCCCCAGACATGAAAATTGATAGTGCCGACCTTGTATCCAAGAATCAAGAGCACGATCGAAATCGTTTGGATCGCCATCTTGTACTTGCCGGCTTCATCCGCCGCAATCACGATGCCGGAGGATGAGGCGATCGCACGGAGGCCGGTCATGGCCAGCTCCCGGCCGATGATCACGATCGCGAGCCAGGACGAAACGCGTTGGAAGTCCACCAGCAGGATCAATGCCGCGAGAACCAATAGTTTGTCCGCAATCGGATCTAAAAACTTGCCCAGCTTCGTGATCTGTCCCCACTGCCGGGCCAAGTAGCCGTCCATGAGATCCGTCAGAGCGGCGAACAGAAAGATCACGGCGGCCGCCAGCGAACGCGATGCGGTGGGCGTTAGAAAGACCAGGATAAAAACGGGGACCAAAAAAATCCGGAGCAATGTAACCAGATTGGGAAGGTTCATTTGGGCGTCCTCCACCGCCGATGCATCCAGATCCACTGCTCCGGTGTCCGGCGGATCTGGTCCTCGATCATCTTCGTGAATCGTGCGGTTTGATCCCGCACATCCCGGTCAAGATCGCCGGATCGAGGAAGGGTCAGCGGGCCGCAAATGACGACACGGTGCCGGCCCCGATCCTCTCTCACGATAAACCCCACCACCACGGAAGCGCCGGTGCGAAACGCAAGGCTTGCGGCCCCGGTCGGGGTATAGGCCTCGCGGTGAAAAAACGGCACGAAGACACCGTCCGTTTTTATGTCCTGATCGATAAGGAGGCCGACCACGCCCCCCCTTCGCAGCATCATGATCAGCCGCTTCAAAGCTCCGGGACGGTTCCGGATCAGCGTTTCGATGCCGTGTGCGGCGCGGAGGCGGATCATGATCTCCTCCACGCGCGGATCATAAATCGGCGCGGCCACCACGGCCAGAGGATAGCGCATCGCTACGGCCAGAGCAAAGAGCTCCCAGTTTCCGACATGGCCTCCGACAAAAATAACGCCGCGCCCGAGCGATGCGGCCGCCTTGAGCGACTCCTCTCCTTCAAACTGAACAAGCCGGTCCAGATCCTCCCTTTTCAATCGGTCGAGATTTAGAACTTCGAAAAAGACCCGGCCTAAATTGCAAAAGCTCTGAAAAGCGATTCGGCGACATTCTTCGGGTGATCTCTCCCCTGCCAGGGCCTGTTGAAGATGATGAAGCGCCTTGTGGCGCTCTTTGTAAAGAATAAAGTAGGCGGCTGAGCCCAGCCCGGCACCAAGAGCAAGGCCCAGACGCCATGGAATGATACGCGACAGAAAACGCAAACCCGCCAGCGCGGCCCACAGAAAAAAACGGAGAAACTTTTGTGCTTGTCTTCCAAGCAGTGTCCGGGCCATGGGCCGCGTCTATTTCTTGTAGGGGCTCACGTCGCCCCCTCCACCGGCGAAGCCGGATGGAGCCTCCCCCTCTCGCTCGCCGTGCTCGCTGGGTATCGACGCTTGGAGACTGGGGGTGCGGGCGGCCAGGAGGAGATCGGTCACTTCACGGACCGCGCCGGACCCGCCGGCCTTCTGCGTGACCCAGTCCACGCGTTTCTTGACGTCCGGATGGGCGTTTGGAACGGCAACCGACAGGCCGACCCGCTCCAGAATCGGGAGATCAATCACGTCATCACCGATATATGCCATTTCAGAATCCAGCCGTCCGTATTTGCGTAGTAATTGATCGTAGACGATGAGCTTGTCCAGTATCCGTTGATGGACCTCCGTAATTCCCAACTCCCGGGCGCGATGCTCCACGATCGTGGATTGCCGGCCGGTGATGATCCCGACCTGCACGCCGGCTTTCCGAAGCAGGTGGATGCCGGAACCGTCATAGATATTGAAGGCCTTCGTTTCCTTTCCGTCGGCGTCAAGATAGATCGTGCCGTCCGTCATGACGCCGTCCACATCAAGCAGTAGAAACTGGACCCGGCGGGCCTTCTCTAAAATTTTTTTCGGGATCTTCATCATTGCCGTATTCATTAAATCAAATCACGCCGGCCTTCAGCAGATCGTGAAGATGAACCACCCCGCTCACGTTGCGTTTTGCGTCCGCCACGACCAGGGTCGTAATCGAATACTGCTCCATAATCTGGACCGCTTTGGCGGCCAACGCGGTCGGGGCGATCACTTTGGGCTTGCGCGTCATCACATCGGCCGCCTTCTTGCGCATCGGGGACGGTTCGCGTTCCAGCAATCGGCGGAGATCGCCGTCCGTGATCACGCCCGAAAGCTTTCCGCGAGAATTGACGACCGTGGTCATCCCCAGTTTCTTCGATGTCATCTCAAGGATGACGTCCTTCAACGGGGCCTTTTCGGTCACGCGGGGAACGGCCGGACCGTGGTGCCAGACATCCGTGACGTTGAGAAGAAGTTTTTTCCCGATGGCGCCGCCCGGATGAAAATAGGCGAAGTCCGCCTCCTTGAAACCGCGTTTTTCCAAGAGCGCCACGGACAGGGCGTCGCCCATCGCCAGCGTTGCCGTGGTACTGGCCGTCGGAACGAGGCCCAGCGGGCCGGCCTCCTCCTTCACACTGACGTCAATCACGATATCGCTGTTCTTGGCCAGCGTGGACCGGAGCCTGCCGGTCAGGCAGATGAGCGGCACGCCCAGGCGTTTAAAAGCCGGGAGGATCGTGATCAATTCCCCTGTCTCGCCGCTGTTGGAGATGAGGATGACCGCATCCCCGCGGGAAACCATGCCAAGATCGCCGTGAACTCCTTCGGCCGGATGCAGGAAAAAGGCAGGCGTTCCGGTGCTGGCCAGCGTGGCCGCGATCTTTTTTCCGATCAGCCCGGACTTGCCCATGCCGGTCACAACGACCCGCCCCTTGCAATCATGCAAAAGCTCGATCGCCCGCACAAAGTTTCGATCGATCCGTCCGATCAATTCCTGGATCGCCTGGGCCTCGAGCCGGAGGACTTTTCTGGCTGTTTCTTCGATCATGATCTGAACCCGATCCTGTTTTTATTTCGGACTTCTGATCGCGTCATGTATTCGCTTCACCTGCCTCAAAAGCTCAGGCAGGTCCTTCAACGGCACCATGTTCGGCCCGTCGGACGGGGCGTGATCGGGGTCGGGATGAACCTCCATGAACAGGCCGTCGCAGCCCGCCGCCACGGCCGCGCGCGCCAGCGGAGCGACAAACTCCCGCTGGCCGGATGAGCTCTTCCCGGCGGCGCCCGGAAGCTGTACGCTGTGGGTCGCGTCGAACACCACTGGATAACCGAAGCGCTGCATGATCGGGATGGCCCGCATGTCCGAGACCAGGTTATTGTACCCGAAGCTGGCCCCGCGTTCGGTCAGTAAAATCTTTTGATTCCCGGCCGACTCGATCTTCTCGACCGCGTTTCCCATTTCCCAGGGCGCCATGAACTGGCCTTTCTTTACATTCACAATGCGCCCGGTCCTCGCGGCCGCGACCAATAAATCGGTCTGCCGGCAGAGAAAAGCCGGAATCTGGAGGATATCCAGAACCTCGGCCGCCGCCTTGGCCTCCTCTTCGGTATGGATATCGGAGAGAACCGGAAGTTCAAACTCCTCTTTGATCTTCCGCAGGATTTTGAGTCCTTTGACCAGGCCGGGGCCTCTAAAGGATTGGACCGAGCTGCGATTCGCTTTATCGTAGGACGATTTGAAAATAAGCGGAAGCGACAGCTCCGTCGCGATCTCCTTGAGCTGCCGGGCCGTCTCGAGCATCATCTTCTCGGACTCGATCACGCACGGTCCTGCGATCAGGAACAGCCCTTGATCTTTTCCAATGGTAAACCGGGGGAGTTTGATCGTTTTCATTTGTTTTTGGACGCTGTCAGGGCCGCCTTGATGAAGTCGCGGAAGACCGGATGCGGAGCGGTCGGCCGCGAACGAAACTCCGGATGAAACTGCGTCGCCAGAAACCAGGGATGATCCGCGAGCTCGATGATCTCGACGAGCCGGTCTTTCGGATAAAGACCGCTGACCGTCATCCCGGCCTTCTTAAAGGTTTCGAGATACCGGTTGTTGAATTCATACCGGTGGCGGTGGCGTTCCGCGACTCGATCGGTCCGGTAGGCCCGATGGGCCCGGCTGCCCTTTTTAAGCTCGCACGGATAGGCCCCCAGGCGCATCGTCCCGCCCTTTTCATCCAGATCCTTCTGGGACGGAATCAGACCAATCACGGGGTGGGGCGTCTTGGGATCAAACTCGGAGCTGTTTGCGCCCGCAAGTCCGGCCACATTTCGACCAAACTCGATCGCGGCGCATTGCATCCCCAGGCAGATGCCCAGAAAAGGCGTCATGGATTCACGCGCGAACCGGATCGCCTCAATCTTTCCCTCAATCCCGCGGTTTCCGAATCCGCCCGGGATCAGAATCCCATTGGCCTTTTTCAAAAGAGGTTCGGCTCCCTTCCGCTCGATTTCCTCGGCGTCCACCCACATCACCTCAACGCCGCAGTAATGGGGCAGGCCGCCGTGGGTGAGCGCCTCGCAAAGACTTTTATACGACTCCTTGAGTTCAATGTATTTTCCAACGAGCGCGATCCGGGTTTTATATTTGGGGTGCCGGATTCGCTCCACCAGTTCCTTCCACGGACCCAGGGCCGGTGGCTTCGCCTTCAGACGAAGCTGACGGATGATCAGGTCATCCAGCCCTTCCTGATGAAAGACGAGCGGCACGTCGTAAATCGTGTCCACATCCCTGGCCGTGATGACGGCCTCCTTTTCCAGGTTGCTGAACAGGGCGATCTTCTTTTTGACATCCTGCGACAGCGGGCGGTCCGTCCGACAGAGAAGGATGTTCGGCTGAATACCGATCTCCCTCAGTTTGTTAACGCTGTGCTGGGTCGGCTTTGTCTTCAATTCATCCGCCGTTTTGATGAACGGAACCAGCGTGACATGGATGTACAGGACGTTTTCGCGGCCTACGTCGAACGGGAACTGGCGGATGGCCTCCAGGAACGGCAGGCTTTCGATGTCGCCCACCGTTCCTCCGACCTCGACGATCACGACCTCCACGCCGTTCGCGACGTGTCGTATCGCGTTTTTAATCTCGTCCGTCACATGCGGCACGACCTGAACCGTGCCGCCCAGATAATCACCGCGGCGCTCTTGGGTGATGACGCTATAGTAGATTTTTCCGGCGGTCGTATTGTTCTTCTTCGACATGACAACCGACGTGAATCGCTCGTAATGCCCCAGGTCCAGATCCGTCTCGGCCCCGTCGTCCGTCACATAGACCTCGCCGTGTTGATAGGGATTCATCGTGCCGGGGTCCACGTTGATATAAGGGTCCAACTTGAGAAAGGTGACGGACAGCCCGCGGTTTTCCAGCAGGTTGCCGATCGAGGCCGAGGCCAACCCCTTGCCAAGCGATGAGACCACCCCGCCGGTCACAAAAATGTATCGGGTCGTTCCTGTTTTTTTCTTGGGCGTCATGGTGATCGTCCCGGCTCCAAGAGGGTCAAAAAACGTTCGGCTGCTTCGATATCCTCCGGCGCATCAATGCGAAGGGATTCATGCGCCGTTTCCCAGACCCGGATCCGGATCCCGTTTTCCAGCGCCCGGAGCTGCTCCAATTTCTCGCGGTTCTCCAGCAGGCCGGTCGGAAGCCGGGCCAGTTTTTCCAGAACGTCCTTTCGGTAAATATAAATCCCGAGATGCTTGTAGAACGGAACCTCACCGGCTCCGAGGGTGGGCTCCCGATCCCGGCGAGATGGAATGGGGGATCTTGAAAAATAAAGCGCATACCCTTCACGATCCGTCACCACCTTGACGAGGTTGGGATTCTCCCCTTCTTTTGCGGAAGCGATTGGCCGCTTGAGCGTTCCCATCGCCAGCGGTTGCGATTCAATGAAGCGGGCGATCAGGTCGTCCAACATCCGCGCGTCCTGAATGAACTCATCGCCCTGAAGATTGAGATAGGCCTCCGCCGCGATCCGTTCCGCGACCCAGGCCAGCCGGTCCGTCCCGGTTCGAAATTCGCCCTCCGTCATCACCGCATCGCCCCCGAAGGCGGCAACGGCGGCACGGATCCGTTCATCGTCCGTCGCCACGACCACCCGCCCGGCCAGGCGGCTGCCCCGGGCCGCCTCCCATACCTGACGAATCAGCGGCTTGCCCCCGACTGGAGCCATGGCTTTGCCGGGGAATCGACTGGAAGCATAACGCACCGGGATGATGATTACCGTTTTCACGAAGGGGCCCGCCCCTGCAGAAAATGAGCCAGCTGCGCCCGTTGAACCGTCGCGGTGCCGACACTTCCGACCACAATGCCGGCGGCGCAATTCGCAAGAATCGAGGCATTCCGCATCGTGGCGCCCGCGCAGAGTCCCATGGCCATCGTGGCAATGACCGTGTCACCGGCGCCGGTCACGTCGTACACCTCCCGGGCCACGGTCGGAATATGAGTCACCTTGCCGTTGTTTTCGAAGAGGCTCATTCCATGTTCGCCCCGCGTGATCAGGACGGCCCGGCAACCCAGACGATCGAGGAGGGTCCGCCCGGCCCGCTTCAGGTCGTCTTCCGATCCGTGCGATCCGTCTTCCAGTCCGGCCGCTCCAAACGCCTCGGCGATGTTCGGCGTGATCACATGAACCCCTTTATAATACGGCATGTGACTTACCTTGGGATCCACGATGACCCGCACACGGTTCTCATGCGCTCGGCCGATCATCTCCCTCATCAGATCGGCCGAGATTACGCCCTTGGCGTAATCGGAGATCACCAGCCCGTCCACGCGCCGGATGCGCCGGCTGACGAACGATAGGATTTCGCGCCGGATCTTCTCCGACACGGTCTGCCGCTGTTCGCGGTCGAATCGCACCACCTGCTGATGGTGTGCGATCACACGCGTTTTTTGGGTGGTCGGGCGGTCCGGATCCACAATAATACCATCGGTCCGGATCTTGAGCCGTTTTAATTCCCGGAGAATCCGTCCGCCAAAATCGTCCTTGCCGATCACGCCGCAGAGCTCGATTTTTCCTCCCAGCGAGACTGCATTTTGCGCCACGTTCGCGGCACCGCCGAGGTGAACGGATTCATTGGAGACCGCGATGACCGGCACCGGGGCCTCCGGGGAGATGCGCTCCACCCGGCCCCAGATATAATGATCCAGCATCACGTCGCCGACGACCAGCAGGCGGACCTTTTCGAACTGCTTGAAATACCGGACGAGCCGTCCCATATTGTAGGGGCTCGCGTCGCCCCCTCCACCGGCGAAGCCGGATGGAGCCTCCCCCTCCCGCTCGCCTTGCTCGCTGGGTCGATTCGCCGGTCTCTGATGTTTCATGGACGTCATGAAATCAAATGTCCGATCCGGTTCCAGCGGAGCCAGGTGTTCGGACCGTCCCAGGACCAGTAGATCATAAAGGCCTTCCCTTTGATTTTTGGCCGCTTCACGAATCCCCAGAACCGGCTGTCCAGGCTCTGGTCCCGGTTGTCGCCCATCACGAAGTACGAATCCTCCGGGACGGTCAACGGCCCGAGGTTATCCCGCGGCGACTGGGGCCCGGCCGGAATTATCATCGGATCGCGGTGGATCACGTACGGTTCGATCAGGGCCCGGCGGTTGACGTAAACGACTTTGTCGTGAACCTCAATCACGTCTCCCGGTTCGCCGATAACCCGCTTGATGAAATCCTTGGATTCGTCCTCCGGATATTGAAAGACTATAATGTCCAGCCGATGGGGTTTTCGGATTGGAAACCAACCCCGTTCCGTGAACGGGACTTTGATCCCGTACAGGAACTTGTTGACCAGGATATGATCCCCGATCTGGAGCGTCTCGATCATGGAGCCGGAGGGGATTTTGAATGCCTGAACAATAAAGGTCCGTATGAATAAAGCCAGTAGAACCGCAATGACAATCGCTTCCGCATATTCCCGGAAAGCCGACCGGGATCGGGTGCGATCCGATAACGGCGACGCTACTCTTTCACCTTCAACAGGGCGAGAAAGGCCTCCTGGGGGACTTCCACCTTCCCGACCTGCTTCATGCGTTTCTTCCCTTCCTTCTGTTTCTCCCATAACTTCCTCTTTCGTGTGATGTCGCCGCCGTAGCATTTGGCGGTGACGTTTTTCTTCATCGCCCCGATCGTCTCGCGGGCGATGATCTTGCTGCCGATCGCGGCCTGGATCGCGACCTCGAACATCTGTTTGGGAATGACCTCCTTCAATTTTTCACAGATCAGCCGCGCGCGGGTGTAGGCCTTCTCCTTATGGACGATGAAGGACAGCGCGTCCACGTTCTCGCCGTTCAACAGGAGATCCACCTTGGACAGGTCCGACTCGCGGTATCCGATGTGCTCGTAATCCAGAGAGGCATACCCTTTGCTGACCGATTTCAGCCGGTCATAAAAATCCATGATGATCTCGTTCAGCGGAATTTCATAGATCAGCATCACGCGATCCACGTCGAGGTAGCTCAGTTCGACCTGAACACCCCGCTTCTCCTGGCAGAGGGCCAGCAGCGATCCGATATAGTCCCCCCGCGTTAGGATCGTGGCGCGGATAAAAGGCTCCTCGAATCGCTGGATACGGGACGGATCGGGCAGCTTCGCCGGGTTGTCGATCGAAAGCCATTCGCCCTGCTGGGTTAAAATCTTATAGATCACCGTGGGAGCCGTGCTGATCAGGTTCAGGCTATATTCGCGCTCCAGTCGCTCCTGAATGATCTCCATATGAAGGAGGCCCAGAAAGCCGCATCGGAATCCGAATCCCAGCGCAAGCGACGTCTCCGGTTCGTAGGTAAAGGAGGCGTCGTTCAAACGCAGTTTTTCCAGCGCGTCTCGCAGATCCTCAAACTGCTCGCTTTCGATGGCGTACAATCCGCAGAAGACCATCGGCATGATCTCTTTGTATCCCGGCAACGCCTCGCTCGTCGGATGGACGGCATCCGTGATCGTCTCGCCGATCTTCGTATCGCTCACCTTTTTAAAACCGGCGATCAGGTAGCCCACCTCGCCCGCGGTCAGTTCCTTGACCGGCCGTTTTTTAGGCGTCAGGAATCCGAGCTCCATCACCTCGAATTCCTTCTGCGTGGACATCAGCCGGATCTTGGAGCCGATCCCCACACGGCCGTCGATCACGCGGGTCAGAACCACCGCCCCTTGATAGTTGTCAAACCAGGAGTCGAAGATCAATGCCTTCAGCGGTTTGTCCGGCTCGCCGTGCGGCGGCGGGATGTATCGGATAATCGCCTCCAGAATCTCCTTGATCCCGATCCCCTCTTTGGCGCTGCAGAGCAGGGCCTCGGAATGGTCCAGACCCAGAACGTCCTTGATCTGGCGCGATACGCGTTCGACATCGGCGCTCGGAAGGTCGATCTTGTTGATCACGGGAAGGATGACGAGGTTGTTCTCCATGGCCAGATAGGTATTGGCGATCGTCTGCGCCTCGACCCCCTGCGTCGCATCCACGACCAGCAGTACGCCCTCGCAGGCGGCCAGGCTCCGTGAGACCTCGTAGGTGAAGTCCACATGGCCCGGGGTGTCGATCAGATGCAGTTGGTATCGTTTGCCGTCATCCGCTCGGTATTCAAGCTGGACCGCATGGGCCTTGATTGTGATCCCGCGTTCCCGCTCCAGATCCATGTCGTCCAGGATCTGATCGCGCTGTTCCCGAAGAGTGATGGCGCCGGTCTGCTCCAGAATCCGATCGGCTAAGGTGGATTTCCCATGATCGATGTGGGCGATAATTGAAAAATTTCTGATCGCCGTCTGCAAGATTTTTTGACCTCTTTAAAATTCTATAAACCGAGTCATTATAAATAGATCCGGCGAGGTTGTCAAAGGGAAAGTCGTGAGGAAAATCGGGAGGATTATATCCTGGACAGCTTCTTCTTAATCTGATCCGCGCCGATCAGGCCGGACAGGAGCATCGCGCCGAAGGCGGGGCCCATGCGGGGGGTGCCATAGACCGCGGCGACCGAGAGGCCGACGACGAAGAGGTTGGGATAAACCTCGCCGGTGTTGTCCAGCACGAGCTGCTCGGACTTCTCGACCCACATCGCGCCGTTTCCGGGAACCGTCTTGTAAAGGCCTCGCTTGTTGAGACAGTGCAGTGCCACGGCGTCATGGCCGGTTGCATCCACGACGACCTTGGACTCCAGCGCGATCGGGTCCACATGGACGAGATCATGCCCCATGTTCTCAACCGGAGCCCAGTTTACGACGACGCCCTCGACTTTATTATCCTTCCGGACGATGAGATCCACCACCTTGGTAAGGTTTAACACCTTGACCCCGGCATCATACGCCGCGCCGATCAGCTTCGCACAGGCATGTCCCGCCTCGACGATATGCATTCCCGGCTTCACCTCGGTACAATGCACGCCGAGCTTCACGAGCATCTCATGGGCCGGTGAAGCGATCGCGGCCTTTGTCATCAGATACCCGCCGGACCAGAACCCTCCGCCCAGATGGGTGTTCTGCTCGATGATCAGGACCTTGTGACCGGCCGATGCGAGATCCCGTCCGCAGACAAGACCGGCCGGACCGGCGCCGATGATGATCACGTCCGATTCGATGAGTTGATCGAACTGTTTGTAGAATTCCTGCGCGATGCTCCGGGTGATATCGGCCTCGCGCAACGGGGTGATTTTATACGGGTTCATGTGTCACCTGTGTTTCGTGAGGCGTGAAACGTGTACCGCCCCGCCTCACGGATTCTATTGATATATCTTCAATCCGGCCTTCTTAAATTCCTCGGCCTTCTCCTTCATCCCTGTTTCCAGCGCCGTCTGCTCGTCCATCGCCTTCTCTTTGGCGTATTGACGGACATCCTCCGTGATCTTCATCGAGCAGAAATGCGGTCCGCACATCGAGCAGAAATGGGCCACCTTCGCGCCCTCGGCCGGAAGCGTCGCGTCATGATAGGACTTGGCCGTCTCCGGATCGAGTGAGAGATTAAACTGGTCATCCCATCGGAACTCAAACCGGGCCTTGGATAGCGCGTTATCACGGGCCTGCGCGCCTGGATGGCCCTTCGCCAGATCGGCCGCATGAGCCGCGATCTTATAGGTGATCACGCCCTCCTTCACGTCTTCTTTGTTCGGCAGGCCCAGATGCTCCTTCGGAGTCACGTAGCAGAGCATCGCGCAGCCGAACCAGCCGATCATCGCCGCGCCGATGCCGGAGGTGATGTGGTCATAACCCGGCGCGATGTCGGTCGTGAGCG